>NZ_ALJR01000028.1:0-150358 GCF_000287655.1 Selenomonas sp. FOBRC9 | reverse complement strand
ATATTGCTTGCCTCACGCCGGACACAATTCAACAGGTAGAGGACTGGATGAATAACCTCCCCAGGAAAATCCTCGGATACGATACACCCAAAGAGCGTTTCGATTCATATGTTGCTCAATTCGCTGCCTCGTAACTTTTTCCCTACTTGTCCCACTTGCTATTGCAATTTAGGCCTTCATACAACGACGCAAACAGTATCTTTAATGCCGTCAACTTTTTTTGATTTGTTTTTCGTATAAACTATGCTATAATGATCATCAAATATCCCGTAATAGAGACACAATAGAGACATATCACGTTTTAGATTCGTCTCCAACAGAAAGAGGCTATCTATGGATGAATTATTTATCGGGCGGCAGGCAATTTTAGACAAGAAAAAGGGCGTATACGCCTATGAAATCTTATTCCGCAGCGGTCTGAAAAACGCCTTTGACCCCAATCTCGACGGCAATGTCGCGACGCAGAGCGTGATGGTGAACGCGATGCTCGAATTCGGCATGAAAAAACTCGTCTCTGAAAAAAAGGGCTTCATCAATTTTACGGAGAAAAATCTGCTCGACCGGGCGCCGAAGCTCCTCCCCGCCGATACCATCGTGGTGGAGATTCTCGAAACGGTACAGCCCCGCGCGGAGATTCTTGAAGCGGTACAGGAACTCAAGGCAGCAGGCTACAAGATCGCCCTCGACGATTTTGTCCTGCTCCCCGGCTATGAGCCGCTTATCGAGATGGCGGATATCATTAAGGTGGACTTTCGCATCACCGAGGATCCCGAGGAGCGGAAAAAGCTGCGCGAAATTCTCCCCGGTCATGTCCGTCTGCTCGCCGAGAAGATCGAAACGGAGGACGAGTTCCGTCAGGCGCTTGAGTTCGGCTATGTGCTCTTTCAGGGCTATTTCTTCTGCAAGCCGACTGTCCTGCGTCAAAAGAAGCTCTCAAGCAATGCGCTTTCACAGATGCGGCTCCTCAAGGAGGTCAACCGCCGTGAGTTTGACTTTAGGGCAATTACGGACGCCATCTCCTCGGACACAAACCTCGTACATAAACTGCTGACCTACATCAACTCAGTCGGCATGGGACTCACGCACAACGTCTCAAACCTCAGGCAGGCAACCGTCCTGCTCGGACTAGAGGGCATTCGCCGCTGGGTAACACTCGTGAGCCTCCAAACGTTCTCCGAAGGCAAACCGCCCGAACTCTTTACCATATCTCTGCTGCGCGCCAAGTTCTGCGAACTGATCGCAAGCGAGCTCAAACACTCGAACGTCACGCCGGACACAGGCTTCCTGCTTGGTATGTTCTCGCTCATCGACGCGCTGCTCAATCAGCCGATGGAAGAAGTACTTGAGGAGGTTGCACTCAGTGAGGAGCTGACTTCCGCGCTCCTCGGCGAAAAGAGTGATTTGCGCAAGATTCTGGATATCGCAGTTGCCTATGAACAAGGCGACTGGGATCAGGTCATTGCACTCTGCAAAGAGGAAAATCTCTCACCGGGACGCCTCAAACAGAATTATAACGCCGCCCTCGAGTGGTACAATCTGCTCCAGTCGGTAGGCTAAACGAACGAAAACAAAACGCCGTATGAACGTATCATGCGGCGTTTTTTGATGGAATCAAACGATCGCGTAAAATGGAAGATAAAAACAGAGCCTGCAGCGTATACGAGCCGTTTCACGCCGAAAGCTCTGTAAAAAGGATCTGTCTTATTTGGGATTGTACTCGAGAATCGCGATCCGCGGGTTCTCATTGAGATCGATCAGCTCGTCGTCGCCGATTGCCACGATCGGTTTCGGCACAACGCCGTGCGGATAGGAGACAATCTTTCCCTCACGATGATTGTTGAGGAGTACGCGCGAACCGAGGAATGCGTTCTTGATATTCGTCAGCACTGCCATGCAGACCTCGGGATCGAGTGTCGTATACATCTGGCTCGCGATGACTGCTACCGCGTCAAACGGTGTCTGCCGCCGATATCCCTCGCGCTCGGTTGTGATATTATCGTAAAGATCCGCAACGGCAACAATACGCGCGTAGAGGTGGATATCGTCCCCCTTGATATTGAACGGAAATCCGCTGCCATCCATGCGTTCATGATGTTGGAGCGCCGTCAGACGTACGCCCTCGGTGAGTCCTGCGATCTTGTTGAGGATCTGCGCGCCGTCCACCGTGTGCTGAATGTATCTCTCGTAGTCCTCGCCCTTGAGCGTATCGATGTTCTTCTCGAGCAGCCGTTGATCGAACTTCGACTTGCCTACATCGTGCAGGAATCCTGCCATCACGATGTCCTTCGACATCTCGCGGTCAAGATGCATCCACTTGGCAAAGACACCCGCGAGAATCGACACGCGCAGCGAGTGGTTGTAGATGTCGCTCGCAAGATGATTGAGCTGATTGAGATAGTCGATCGTTCCGCTGCGGCGCGAGAGCGGCAGAAGATCCTCCTGCACCATCTCATTGGTCTGCTCAACCGGCACCTCCCCCGTCTTCTTTGTCTGCTCAAAGATAGATTTTGCCGTGCCGACGACATTTTCATATTGCTTAACGAACAGATTGCTGCGCGAAAAGATCGGTGAGATCCCCTCTTTCAGCTCGTTTTCGTCCTTGATGTAGACGACAGGAATTTTCAAAAACTTGAGACGCGTGATATGCGCCTGCGTGAGTTCGGTGTTCTCCGACACGACGACCACACGCTTGGCATTGACGATCGTTCGCGCAAGTATCATCCCATTTTCAAGATCGTCCACGGATATTGCACGCAAGGTAAGCCCTCCCCCGGTTTACGCGGTCAATTTTATACGAAATATGATATCTATAACTATTTCTACCTTTCTTAAAAAAAACCTGCCTGTACAAAATAAATACTTGACATAATTTTACTGTTTCGCTTATAATAGCACTACGTTATCGATTTATCTTGTTAAAGAATCAAAAGGAGAGTGGAAAAGATGAACCGGAAAAACATTTTAACCGGCGTAGCTGCGGCTATGATGTCCGCACTGCTGCTCACGGGCTGCGGCGGCGGGGATAAAGCTGCCGCGCCTGCAAAGGACGGGGACAAGGGGAAAATTGTTGTGGGTCTCGACGACAATTTCCCGCCGATGGGCTTTAAGGATGAGAAGAACGAGATCGTCGGTTTCGATGTCGACCTCGCAAAAGAGGCGGCAAAGCGGCTCGGGCGCGAGGTTGAGTTCAAGGCGATCGATTGGTCGAGCAAGGAAGCCGAGCTCAAGAGCGGCCGCGTCCAAATCCTATGGAACGGACTCGATATCACAGAAAAGCGTAAAGAAAACATGCTCTTCTCCGATCCGTACATGGACAGCCAACAGGTCATCTTCGTCCGCAAAGGCGATACTGCGATTACCGACGAGCAAAGCCTCGCCGGCAAGGTAATCGGCACGCAGAGCGCAAGTACGGCGGAGGAATACATCGACGCGACCGACTTCTATAAAAAGGACGTCAAAGAGGTAAAGAAATATCCCGATTTCGTCGCGACCTTTATGGATCTTGAGAACGGTCGCCTGGACGCGGTGGTCGGCGACCGGATCGTCGGGCGCTACTACATGAGCAAACACCCCGATAAAATCGAAGAGCGCAACATTCCGATCGGTCCCAAGGGCGAGCTCGGCATCGCCTTTGCAAAAGACAATACGGCGCTGCGCGACGAAGTGCAGAAGGTCATGAACGAGATGAAGGCGGACGGCACGGCCGCAAAGATCTCCGAAGAGTGGTTCCAAACAAATTTGGTTAAGTAACTGTACGGAACGAGGCTGCCGTGCTCCTTGCGGCAGCCTTTTTCACGCCGGGAGATATGATGGATAAAATACTGGATACCGCCTTCCTCATGCTCGAGGGATCGACGGTCACGCTCGAGATTTTCTGCGTTACGCTCGCGCTTTCGCTGCCGCTCGGTTTCTTCGTTGCCCTGGGGCGTCTTTCGCGCAGCCGGATTCTCGGCCGACTGATCGACTTCTACATCTGGGTCATGCGCGGCACGCCGCTGATGCTCCAGCTGCTCTTCGTCTATTTTGCCCTGCCGATGATCGGCATCAAGCTGTCGGATCTCTCCGCCGCATTTCTGGCCTTTGTGCTGAACTACGCGGCATACTTCGCGGAGATCTTCCGCGCGGGCATTCAGGCTGTGCCGCGCGGACAGTACGAAGCCGCGCGCGTGCTCGGCATGAGCTATCCGCTCGCCCTGCGCCGGATCATTCTGCCGCAGGTGCTGCGCATTACGCTGCCGCCGGTCAGCAACGAGACGATCAATCTCGTCAAGGACACGTCGCTGGTCTACATCCTTGCCATGAACGACCTGCTGCGCGTTGCGCGCACGATCGTTCAGCGCGAGTTCGACATGACGCCGCTCGTCATTGCGGGGGCATTCTACCTTGCGATGACCGCCGCGCTCACCTGGGGATTCAAAAAATTGGAGGCGCACTATGGAAGATATGACCGCTGATACGGAAACGATGCTCACGATGCGCGGCATCCGAAAGACATTCGGCGGAACGGAGGTGCTGCGCGGCATTGATCTCTCGCTCGTGCGCGGCGAAGTCCTCGCGATCATCGGCCCCTCGGGGTCCGGGAAATCCACCCTGCTCCGCTGCATCAACAAGCTCGAGACCGTCGACAGCGGCGATATCGTCATCCGCGGGCGCATCCTCTGCGAGACGAAAGAGGGCGCGGCGCAGGCGGTCTACGCAGAGCCGCAGGAAGCGCGCCGTATTCTCTCTTCAACGGGTATGGTGTTCCAGCAGTTCAATCTCTTTCCGCATATGACCGTCATCGAAAATCTCATCGAAGCCCCATGCCACGTCAAGGGTATGGCAAAGAGCGAGATCCTTCCCTATGCGCGCGAACTCCTCCAAAAAGTCGGTCTCTCTGACCGTGAGGACGCCTACCCGAGCCAGCTCTCGGGCGGACAGCAGCAGCGTGTCGCCATCGCGCGCGCGCTCGCGATGCAGCCGGACATCATGCTCTTTGACGAGCCGACCTCCGCGCTTGATCCGGAGCTGACGGGCGAGGTGCTCCGCACCATGCGCGCACTTGCCGCCGAACGCATGACGATGATCGTCGTCACGCACGAGATGGCATTTGCACGCGAAGCCGCAACGAACATCATCTTCATGGAGCATGGCCGCATCATCGAAGAGGGCACGCCGGACGCCTTTTTCTCCGCCCCGAGAGAAGAGCGGACGAAAGAGTTTCTGCGAAATATGCTGTAACCCCCGGGATTTGGACAATATACAAAAATACAACAAGGACGGATACGAAGATGCATTTCTTCCGTGTCCGTCCTTGTTCGTGAGACTAAATTTATACAGTCGTCTGCAGTGTCTTCTGCGTCCAATAATACGCAATCACAACCGGTACCCCTGCGCCGATCCATGCGAGAGGATTTGCAAAGCACGCGCCGAGGAAGCCGAACTGTGCGCAGAGAAAAATCGCAGTGCCTGCGCGCATGAGGAGTTCCATTGCCCCGGCAACGGTCGGCATCACACTCTGCCCGAGCCCCTGCAGAACGTTGCGGTAAACGAGAAGGAGCGCTAGTATCAGGTAGCAAGAACCGTTGACGATGAGGAACATATGCCCGTAGGCGATGACATCCGACGCTGCCGCATCCCCTTCGATGAAGAGGGCAAGGATATGTGTGCCGAATGCAATCAGCAATGCACCAATGAGTACGGCAAAGCCCATTGATAGTTTCAGACAAGCGCGCACGCCTGCACGGATGCGGTCATACTTCTGCGCGCCGTAGTTTTGTGCGGTGTACGCCGCCATCGCATAGCCAAACGACAGCATCGGCATGACGGCAACGGCATCAATCTTCTGTGACGCTGCATACGCGGCAACGGCAACTGCGCCGAGATTGTTCAGCGCAATTTGGAGAATCACCGCACCGATTGCAATGACCGTGCCCTGAAATCCCATCGGTAGTCCTACACGCAGATGCTCCCACAGGAGCGCGCGGTCAAGGCAAAAGTCTGACCGCCGCACGTGGAGCACAGGGATGCGCCGCCGAATATAGGCGAAAAAAATCAGTGCGCCAAGCCCCTGTGAAATGACAGTCGCGAGTGCCGCGCCGGGAATCCCCCACCCCAACACGAGAATCGCGATCGGCTCAAGGACGATATTGAGGAACAGCGCGATACCGAGCATCACGGTGGGGATTTTACTGTCCCCAAGTGCACGCACGAGACAGTTTTGCAGATAGAGGAAAAGGAAGATGATAAGCCCCGCAAAGATGACAGTGATGAAATCCTGAGCCCCATCAATGATCTCCACAGGCGTCTCCATGAGCACAAGCATCGGACGCGTAAGCGGCAAAACAATCGCCGTAAGGAGAAGTGTTACCACCATGCCAAGGATAATACATGCCGCCGTACTGCGCCGGACACCGTCCATATCCTCCGCACCGAACCGCTGTCCCGTGCAGATGGTAATGCCGACGCAAAAGCCCATGATGAATCCGAGCGCGAGGAACATGAGGCTGCCTGTGCATCCCACCGCAGCGAGCGCGGAAACGCCGAGGAATCGCCCAACAATGAGCGTGTCGACAAACGAATAGAGCTGCTGCATCATGTTCCCCGCAACCAGCGGCAATGAAAAGAAAAAAATCAGCCGCATCGGATCGCCGCTCGTCAAATTCTTCGTCATTCCAAATACCTCGTGACAAAAGTACGCAGTTCTTCCCGCAGGAACGTGATGTTGGTCTGGAACGGTGAGACACTCGGCACAAATTTCAGCGGATTGAGGTGCGGATGTGCAGGCACCCAAAAATCTGACGGATATGGCGTTACCTCGATGCCCAATTTTTCAAAGTTCAGTACGGCGCGCGGCAGATGAAACGCCGAGGTCACGAGAATCGGGTGCGTAAAGCCTTCTCTGTGCAGGATCTCAGCCGAATACCGCGCGTTCTGTCCCGTCGTTAGGCTCTCGGACTCCGTGTATATTTGCTCCTCCGGCACACCGAGCGAGATGAGCACGCGCCGTGCGATCTCCGCCTCCGTACCTGTGTCCTTGAATACTTGACCGCCCGAGAGAAGAATCGGCAATCCATAAAGCCGATGCAGACGCACGGCGGTGAGCAGACGCGACGCAGGACTCGGCGCAAGCATCCCCTCCCCATCCACATCCTGCACGCCGCCGATCGCCCCGCCGCCAAGCATGATGATGACGTCGCCCTGCGGGTGCTCCGGCACCGGATACGTCCGCTCGAGACTCCCCATGAAGAGATCGGCAACCGCCCCCGTCGTGAGGAGATAAAATACGGCGGCAATCGCGGCGAGAATCCCCGCGGCTGCTTTCACCTGCCGCCGCCATAGATACACGGCAATCGCGGCGAGCGCAAGGATGAAGATGCCCGGCGGCAGAATCCACGCCGCACCAAATTTCAAAACGTAAATCATAAAAGGAAAACGCACCTCCATCGCGAATATTTAGAAGATATAGGGAGCGTATATTCTTTTTGTAAATATGCCTCTTCCATTTTATCAAACTCTGTGGAAAAAGAAAAGGAGAGACCTGCACATGGCGATTACACAGCATGAACACATCGATGCCGAGAACCGTTTTGGCGGGAGCGGCACCATCCATATCGAAAAGATCCTCTCCCCTGCCGAGCTGGACGGCAAATGTGCAATGTATGCGCGCGTCACCATCCCGCCGCATGCATCAATGGGCGTCCACCGGCATGAGGGTAATACGGAAACGTACCACATCCTCTCAGGACGTGCCCGCTATAACGACAACGGAAAGGAAATCGAGATCGGCCCGGGGACGACGACGTTCTGCGGCGACGGCGAGGTACACGCTATCGAGAACATATCGGATACTGAGGATCTCGTTTTTATGGCGCTGATCATCAATAAGTAAATATTTGTACACAAACGAAGAAGCCGCACCCGATAAAGATGCGGCTCTTTTATTTGTAATTGAACGTAATGACGCTGCCCTCGCAGCGGCGCCGTGCTGCTGTTCCCTATAACAACGAACGGCGATGTACTGCATCTCTGTTTTTTAATACGGAATCGTATCGTCATCCATGGAGTGATGCTCTATCTTCGTAAAATAGTTCACCGACAAATCGACCGGCCCGTCCAGCAAGGCGCGCATGAACGCCGTGTAGGAAATCCCTTCAGATTGTACCGCAAAGAGATAGTCGCCAACTGCCCAATGTGCGGCGTAGTTGGTCGTCATCCCGTTCTCATCTTTGACCTCCGCAATCGACACGGGGACACCGCGCATGGTCACCTTCTTCCACGTTGCGCCATAGATGCCGCTGATATCGTCATTCTGCATCAGATTGGCGGGCGCCGTGCGCACGAGCAGCTTTGCGTTGTCGTTCCGGATGCGTGCATAACGGATATCGATGAGGTCGCCCGCAATGACGTAGATATGCTCCGCCTGATAGCCCGTGAGTTCCGACAGTGACAGGGGATAATAGCCCGCCGCCTGCGCCGCCTCTGCAACGGACGGATATTCGACCATCGGATTGGGCATACCGTCCATCTCCTGCGCAGACGTATAGGAGCGCGCCTGTGCTGCAGGGACGTTCAGGGGAACGGCGACGAGCACTGCCGCTGCGAGCATCCCGGAAAGAATCTTGAAAGAACGTGTTTTTCGCATAAGATATTCTCCTCTCTTGCATGTCCGCACGGGACACATCACAAAACGAAAACCATATCCTCCCGCTCACTCGTAGCGCAGGGCGTCGATGGGATCGAGCCGCGCCGCCTTGCGTGCAGGGTAGATGCCGAAAAAGAGCCCGATGCCGACGGCAAAGCTAAACGAAACGACGATCGGCAACACTGCTAAGGTCGTCTCAAATCCGCCGAATTTACCGATGATCTCTGAAAGTGATACGCCCATGGCGATACCGATCATGCCGCCCACGATGCCGATGACCATGGACTCGATCATGAACTGCATAAGGACATTCGACGAGGTCGCCCCTAGCGCCTTGCGGATGCCGATCTCGCGTGTGCGCTCGGTAACAGAAACCATCATGATGTTCATGATGCCGATGCCGCCGACGAGCAGAGAGATCCCCGCAATCGAGCCGAGCAGCAGCGTGATCATATTTGTGCTCTCTGTAAAGGACTCCATAAGGCTCGTCATATTGCGCACAGTGAAGTCGTCCTCCGTACCGGTACGTATATGATGCCGCGACCGCAGCAAGGTCTCGATCTCGCTCTGTACCTGATCCATGCGCGCCGGGTCGGACACCTGAATATTGATCGACTGCACATGGGTGATCGCAAGCATGCGCTCCTGCGCTGTGGTCAGCGGAATATAGATCACATCGTCCTGATCCTGCCCCATGGACGACTGTCCCTTCGAAGCGATGAGGCCAATGACCTTAAACGGCTGATTATTGATGCGGATATTTTGACCGACCGGATTCTCCGCGCCGAACAGATTCGCGGCGACGGTCGCGCCGATCACAGCGACGCGGCTGCGTTTGCTGAGATCGCTCGCCGTGATGAAAGAGCCGTTTTCCACTTTGAGCGAGCGAATTTGCATCAGCTCCGGCGTGACTCCCATCACCTCCGTATTCCAGTTGAGGTTGCCGTTGACGACTTGATAGGAGGTGTTTACCGTCGGCGAAACATAGTCAATGCCCTTGATTTTGGATGCAATCGCCTTAGCGTCGTCGTATTTGAGGGATTTGCGCGAGCCTGCTGCACCGCGGATGCCGCCCTTATTGGTGGAGCCCGGCATAACGATGAGCATATTCGTACCGAGACTGGCAAAGGAGTTCGTCACACTCGTTCGGACGCCCATGCCGATAGAGACCATCGCAATGACCGCGCCGACGCCGATGATGATACCGAGCATCGTGAGGAGGGAGCGGAGCTTGTTCGCAAGGAGCGCATTCAGCGCCATGGCAAAGCATTCCTTAAACAACATCCATCACGACCCCCTTTCCCTCATCGCGCGTGATTTTCCCATCGCGGACAAGGAGCTGGCGGCTCGCGCGCACGGCGATTTCCGGCTCGTGCGTGACGAGGATAATCGTATGCCCCTTTTCATGCATTGTTTCGAAAATGTCCATGATCTCCTTCGTGGACTTGGTATCAAGGTTGCCCGTCGGTTCATCCGCCATGATAATATGCGGTTCGTTGACGAGGGCGCGCGCAATCGCGACGCGCTGCCGCTGCCCGCCTGAGAGTTCATTCGGCAGATGCCCGCCGCGGTCGGCGAGACCGACGGAAGTGAGTACTTCCTGCGCGCGGGCAAGCCGTTCCTTTTTCCCGACCCCCGCGTAGACGAGCGGAAGCGCAACATTCTCGAGCGCCGTAATGCGCGGCAACAAGTTGAAGTTTTGGAAAACAAAGCCGATCTTTTTGTTGCGCGTAACGGCGAGCGCATCGTCGCCGAGCCCCGCGACCTCATCGCCGTCGAGCCGGTAAGATCCTTCAGTCGGATGGTCAAGACAGCCGAGAATATTCATGAGCGTAGATTTCCCTGAGCCGGAGGGTCCCATCAGCGCGGCAAACTCACCGCGCTGAATATCGAGGTCGATGCCGTCGAGCGCCGCGAGCTCCTCCCCGCCGATACGGTAGACCTTACGGATACCGCGCAGACGAATAGCCGCGGGGTGTGTTTCTTTGGTCTGCATGATCTCCCTCCGCATCAGAATGGCGGCGGCCCGCCGTCCTGCTTCGCGCTGCTTGTCGCCTTAGCCGTGTAGGTATTGACGACGCGTTCCCCTTCGTCCAATCCCGAAAGGATCTCGACGTACTCGTCACTGTAGATGCCCGTCTCGACGTAGCGCTGCTCCTGCGTCCCGTCATCCTTCATCACCATGACATAAGAACCGTTTGAATCCGTCTTGAGTGCGGCGAGCGGAACGACGAGCGCGTCCGCTTTGTCCGCCGTATTGATCACGACACGTGCGGTCATCGCCGGCAAAAGCATGCTGTCCGGATCGTCCACGTCGAGCGTGACATAGTAATAGATAACGCTCGCGCTCGATGACGAGGAGCTCGATGAACTCGAGGAGCTTGTATCCCAGCTGTTCGAAACGTCGGTCTGGGAGATCTTCGAGACACGTGCCGTAAATTTTTGATCCGTAAACGCATCGACCGTAAACGTCGCATCCTGCCCGACACGGATATTGCCGATATCGGTTTCATCAACCTTTGCCTTGATTTGCTTGCGCGAAAGATCGGCAATACGCATGATGACGGTAGGATTATCCGAGCCCTGCACCGCCATAGTCCCCGCCGTCTTGGGCTCGCCGACCACAACGCCCGAGATCGGTGCGGTGATAATCGTTTCATTCGCATCGGAGACCGCTTCTTCGAGAGTCGACTGCGCCGTCTCGTAGTTGTACTGCGCGTCTTCAAGATCCTGCTGGGATTTTGCCCCGATGCCCGCGAGATAGTTCATACGATTGTACTTTGCACGCGTATTCGTCACACGATACTGCGCCTGATCCCGCTTCGCCTCGTAGTCCTTACCGTCAAGCGTCGCGACGGTCTGTCCTGCCGTCACCGTATCGTTCTCCTTCACGAGCACCGAGCTGATGCGCGCGGTGATCTTGGAGCTGACCTCAACGGAATCGACGGGCTGTATCGTCCCCGTCGCCTCGACGGTCGACTTGATATCCATACGCCGGACGGCAACGGTCTCAACGGCCTGCGCGGATTTTTCCGCTTCGCCCGCCGAATAGTAGTAATAGCCGCCGAAAGCGACGACCGCCGCGATCAACACACCGATACCGATGATTTTCTTCCGTTTCATTTGCCGGGCACCTCATTCTTCGCAACCGTCATCTGTACCGCCGCGCTCGTCGCAAGGTTTGCGGCGTCCGCACTGTCGCGCTCGGCCTGTGTGACCTCGGGCAGCCCGTCGGCCGCGGCGCGTTCCGCCGCGGTGAGCGGTTCGCCCATCAGATTCTCCACCTGCGCCCGATAGCGCGCATAGTCATAGCGTGCGTTGATATCGTTCTGCTTGGCCTTCGACAGCGCAAGCTGCGCATCCAGCACGTCGAGGAGTATCCCCTCCCCCGCACGGTAACGCTGACTCGCGATGAAATAATCTTCCTCCGCCTGCTTCACGGCATCCCCTGTCGCCGTAAACCGCTTCTCCGCTTCACGGAGGTTCAGGTATGCCTTCCGCAGGTTCAGATCAATCGTCTCCTCCGCCTGCTGGACATTCAGCAACGCCGTATCCCGCTCCGCTTCTGCCGCATCGATCTGTGCCCGCGTCACACCGCTGTCAAAGATATTCCAGTTCACCCCGACGGATGCGGAAACATCGCGGTTCGTATCATTGTGCGGTCGGAACTGCGTTGTGATGCCGGAGCCAACGGTCAGGTTCACGGTGGGTTTCTTCCCTGCCTTTGCGATATCAACGGCGAGTTCCCGCTGCGCAAGGGTATCCTTTTGCACCTGCAGATCGCGCCGGTTGCCGTAGGCATAGGAAATACAGTCCTGCACGGTCTTCTCAAATGGTACGTAGGAAACGTCTGTCGTAAGACGCAGCTCCTCGCCGCGATCCATATTGAGGAGATTGCGGAGCGTCGCAAGATTCACCTCATAGGCATTTTCCGCGCTGATGAGCTCCTGCCGCGCATTCGACAGCTCGACCGAAGAACGCAGGACATCAATGCGTGCCTGTGCTCCTGCCTCGTAGAGCGCCGTGACATTGCCCAGATGTGCATCGTAATTGCCAACTGCTTCACGCTGTACTTCGGTCTTTTTGAGCGCCTCAACGGCGTTGTAATATGCGGCGATGACTTCGTATTTCAGATCTTCCCGTGCGCGCTCCGTCGTGAGCCGTGCAGCTGCGGCGCCGATCTCTCCGGATTGAATACTCGCCTGATTCGCGCCGCCGGTGTAAAGAGGGAGACTTGCCGAGAGATTCAGACCGTTTGAGGACTGTTGTGTTTCGCCGTTCGTCTTGCTCCAGCGCACACTGTCACTCGCCGATACGGAAACACCGTTCCTGCCGCGCGCCTGTTTTAAGGCGGCATCCGCCGTATGCTCTCCCTGCCGCGTAATGCGCAGTCCCGTATTCGCGGCGAGTGCCATATCGACGGCATCCGCCAGCGAAAGATCGCGTGCCTGTGCCCCCGACTGTACCGCAAACAAGCAGGCGGTAAGTAAAGGCAGACAAAGGATGCGTCGCTTTTGACCGTACATAAATAACCTCCTCGGTCAATCAACGTAAAATAATTGCGCCCATGCTACCGCAGGGGCGCTAACCTTTTCTTTGAGTGGAGTTATGTTTTCATTAGAGGGCAGGATGTTCAATAAGCCACTGTTTTGCGGCATCGAACTGTACGTCAGACGTATCCTGTGGACTGCGCTCCACCACAATGTCCGGCGTGATGCCGATGCCGTCGATGAATCGTCCGCTCGGAGTTGCGTATTTCGCAATCGTAAGTTTCAGTCCGTCTTCATGCATCAAGGGCAATACCGTCTGCACAGAACCTTTGCCGTAAGACTGTGTTCCCACAATGGTTGCCGCTCCCGCATCTTGGAGGGCACCCGCAAGGATTTCGGACGCGCTCGCACTGTTCTCATCAATGAGAACGACGATCGGATATTTCCGCTCAGTCAGATGCGAGCGGTAGACCTCCTCGTTTCCGTCGCGATCCACGACGGAGACGATCGTCCCTGCCGGCACGATCTGTTCAGCGACGGCGACGCAGCTCGTAATCAGTCCGCCCGGGTTCTCGCGCAGATCGAGGATGAGGGATGTCATCCCCAGCCCCGCGAGACGATTCATCTCGGAGGCAAACTCATTCCCCGTATGCTCAGCGAAGGAGGCAATGCGGATGTAGCCGATACTTGTCCCATCCACCATCGTTCCGCGTACGGACGGCACTTGTATGGTCGCGCGCGTGAGTGTATAGTCCTGCTCCGCACCGTCGCGCAGGATGCGCAAAACGACCGTCGTTCCGACTTCGCCGCGGATGTTCATAGCGACCTCTTCGCTCTGCATCTCGCTTGTCGGCGTGCCGTTCACTGCGAGGATTTCATCACCCGTGCGCAGGCCTGCCGCTTCGCCGGGCGTCCCCTCAAGCACGGAGATGATCCTGACATGTTTATCCTTAAACCCCATCGTCACGCCAATGCCGCCGAACGATCCCTCCGTCTGCTCGCGCAGCGCCCTAAACATACCGGGCGGAAGGTAGACCGAGTGCGGATCATCAAGGGAAGCGACCATGCCGTTAATGGCACCGTCGATGAGATGCGTCGTATCGGGTGCATTCACGGAACGCGCCCGTATGAACTCCATGACGCCGAAAAGGCGCAGAACATCGTCACTGTAAAGTCCCGCTGCACGCAGGAGACCGCCTGCCGCCAGGATGGTCAGCAGGCTGCCAACGAGTGCCGATAGGACGGCAAATCCGACTAATTTCTTTCTGCTCATATACTCTTTCGCTCAATCAAAGATATTCTAAGGGGTTGACCGGCTCACCGCTGACACGCACCTCAAAGTGGCAGTGCGGTCCCGTCGAGTTTCCGGTCGATCCGCACTCGGCGATCAGCTCGCCCTGCGCGACACTCTGCCCCGTACTCACTTCGAGCGACTGGCAATGCCCGTACAGCGTCGAGATGCCGCCGCCGTGATTGATGATGACTGCGTAGCCGTAGCCGGAGATCCACCCGGCGTATTCGACCGTCCCCGCCTGCGCCGCATAGATCGGGTCGCCATAGTCGCCGCCGATGTCGATACCGCTGTGGAACCGCTGTGCCCCTGTGATGGGATGCGTACGCCAACCAAACGGCGAAGTGATGGGGCCCGCGAGCGGCCATATCATCGTGCCCGTTCCCTGCACGGGAAGATTACGCAGACCACTGCGCTGGAGCATCCGCGTGATGCGCTCGGATGCCGCACGCGCCTCGTCCTGCTTGCGGTCGATGGTCTCCTTATCGTATTTCATTTGGTCGATGAGCGCCTGCTGCGCTGCGACCTTATCTTCCATTGCAAGGCGCGCCTCGCGTGCCTTTTTCTCGAGCGGCTCCTGCGCCGCCTTGTCCTTTTCGAGCGCTTCCTTAAGCGCAACCATCGCATCGCGCTGCTCGAGTACTTCGTGGACGAGGTCGTAGTCCTGCTTGATGACGCGCTTGAGGAGATCCATGCGCGTCAAGAGATCGGCAAAGTCCTTTGCGCCAAAGAGCACATCCACATAGGAGATCTGCCCGTTGATGTAGATATCGCGCACGCGCTTTCCGAGCGCCGTGCTCTTGCGCTCGTACTCGATCTCCGCTGCCGCGAGCTTTTCCTCGTTCTCCTCGAGCCGCGCCAGCGTCTCGTTCAGCTCTGCTCTGCGTGCCTTGTGCTCCGCGATCGCCTCGTCCGCTGCCTCGTCGAGGAGGCGTTTTTGCTCCGAGAGCGAGTCGAGTTTGCCCGCGAGCACCTCGCTCTGTTTCCCAAGATCTTCGACCTGAGCGTCGTAGCTGTCACGCTGTTCTTCAAGCGTCTCTGCCGCAGCCGTACCGGATGCGAGAGCGAGGACGAGAACGGCAGCGCAGAGCCTTTTTCTCATATCGTTCATGCCGTCACACCTTCAAGAAGCGTTTCAGCGAGACCCACGCGCCCGCCGCGCCGATCGCCATACCGAGCAGCACGATAACGATACTTACATATGTCATGAACGGCGACTGCGGAATGAGCGGGAAGAACGCAAGCGTATCATATACCTTATTCGTCACGCCCGCGTAGAAACTGCGCAGAACAAATGCGGAGATGATGCCGCCGATGCACCCGAGCACGATCCCCTCAAGGACAAACGGCCAGCGGATGAACTCGTCCGTCGCGCCCACGTATTTCATGATAGCGATCTCGCGCCGCCGTGCAAAAACCGTCAAACGAATCGTATTCGCGATAATGAACACCGTCGCACCGCCGAGCAGCAGGATGAGCATGACGCCGAAGAGCCGTACGAGCCGTGTGATGTCAAAGAGGTGCTCCACAACATCTTGTCCATACTTTGCCGACTCCACACCATCCATCCGCTCGATCTGCTTTGCCGCTGTCTCCACCATGTCGGGCTGACGCACCGTCACCTCGTAGGCGTTCGGCAAAGGGTTCTTGTCGCCGAGGGCATCCAGCAGATATTTTTGCTCGCCGAGACGCTCGGAGAGACGCTCCCGTGCCTCCTCGCGGCCGATATATTTCACGCTCTCGATGCCCTGCAGCGCCTTGATTTGATCGCCAAGTGCGACTTCCTCGCCCTCGGTCAGATCATCCGTCATATAGACGCTGATTTGCACCTGTGACTCGAGCAGAGACGCCGCACGGTTCATATTGAGGGCAAGGATGAGAAACACTCCGAGAATGAAGAGCGAAACCGCAACTGTGCCGACCGCCGCGAATGTCATCCAGTTGTTGCGGCGCAGCGAGCGGAACACCTCCTGCACATAGTATTCGGCTGTTCTAATCTTCATAGCCGTACCCCCCGTGCATCTCGTCACGCACGATATGACCGCCTTCAATGGCGATCACGCGCCGCTGCATCGTATCGACAATGCCCTTGTCATGTGTCGCCATGACGATCGTCGTCCCCGCCGCATTGATGCGTTTGAAAATATCCATGATGTCCCAGCTTGTCTCGGGATCAAGATTGCCCGTCGGCTCGTCCGCAATGAGGATCGCAGGATCGTTGACGATCGCGCGCGCAATCGCGACACGCTGCTGCTCGCCGCCCGAGAGCTGCGAGGGGAAATTCTTATATTTATCGCGCAAACCGACCACGTCCAATACCGCGTTCACACGCCGCTGCACCATCTGACGCGGCGCCTCAATGACGCGCATCGCGAACGCCACATTCTCATAGACTGTCTTATCCGACAGCAGACGGTAGTCTTGGAAGATGACACCGAGCCCTCGCCGGAGGTACGGCACATCCTTCATATCCATCCGGACAACATCGTGCCCGTTGACAAAGAGCTCGCCTTCCGTCGGCAGCTCTTCGCGGAACAGCATTTTGATGAATGTCGACTTGCCCGCACCGCTGACACCAACAACGAAGATAAATTCGCCCTTGCCAATTTCGATATTGATATGATCGAGCGCAACGACGCCGTTATCATATGTCTTTGAGACATTTTTCATTCGAATCATGAATACAGCTTACTCCTATCTCAATCGGAAATCTTCAGATGAGACGCCGATTCCTTAAAAACGTCTCTCATTATAGCACAAATGGGCGGAGGATAAAACCTCAAACGCCATATTCGACAGCAAAAGAAAAGAGGGGACGAATCCCCACAAAAACATTGCGCACAAGTTACGCCGGCATGATGCGCCATCCCCTGCAAATTATGCACATCGCCCAACAGCACGCGTTTTTCAAACGCTGCCGCCGTAAATATGCCGTATCTCATCCGTATATCGGCCGTCCGCAGTGCGGACGATGAGCGGCGGCAGATGCCGTATTCCCGTAAGAGACGCCCCCTTCACCGCCTCGAGCAGGACGAGATTCGGCGCTTTATCCGGGCACGGCTGAACGAGCCGCATCCGCTTGACGGCAAAGCATTCCCTATGCAGCGCACATATAATCTCGCCGAGCCGCTCAGGAATATGCACCATCGCGATCCGCCCGCCAAACCGCAGCGCATATGCCGACGCCCGTACTGTATCCGCAAGTGTCGCCGTGATCTCATGCCGCGCTGCCGCACGCCCCGCGCATGTACTCACAGCACCGCAGCCCACAGGATAGTACGGCGGATTCGCGAAGACCAGATCAAACGATTCGAACACAAAAAGTGCGGGTGGATCGCGATAGTCCCCCTCCCGCACCGTGATTTTCTCCGATACACCATTGAGCGCTGCATTCCGTACAGCGAGCGCCGCCTGCGCCGAATTCAGCTCAACGGCGAGAATCTCCCGCACCTCATCCACGATAAGCAGCGGAATGACGCCCGCCCCCGTCCCGAGATCGAGGACACGCTCACGCCCCGTAAGGCGCGGGAAATGCGCGAGGAGCACCGCATCCATCGAAAAACAAAATTCATCCGTTCGCTGAATGATGCGCCGCCCACCGCAGGCAAGATCGTCGAGGCGTTCCCCCGGCACTAATACTGGGTCATTCACCGCCGTTTTCCTGCACCCGCGGTGCATGGTTCTCGCGCTCCTTCCGCCGCGGCGGACGTTTCCCGTTGGAACGCGCACGCCGCACATCGCCCTGTGTAGAACGTTCTCCCCGCTCCGCGCGCTCACTGCGCTCGCCCCGACTGCGCGGTGCAGTTCCGCGTTCCCGCGTCTCTCTCTGTTCGCGCGGCGCACACCCCGCATGTCCCTGCCGATGCGGACAGCCGCACTGCGGAACATCTGCAGGTCCGATATCATCCCACGGTGCAACAACCGTTTTCCCATCATCCATGAGAATCGTCGCCGTACGTCGCTGCTCATTCAGCGCGACCACGCGCCCCTCGCCGTCGTCCGCAGCCACACGATCGTTCTGTGCGGGAACGTATTCCACCTTCTTCTTTTCCTTCATACAGCCGCCGCATCCATAGCCCTCGCTCTCGTATTTCAGACAGCACATGAGACGCCCACAGATGCCCGAAATCTTCGCCGGATTGAGCGACAGGTTCTGCTCCTTTGCCATGCGGATCGAGACCGGAACGAAATCCCCCAGGAAGGTCGAGCAGCAGAGCGGACGCCCGCAGCAGCCCATCCCGCCCATCATCTTCGCCTCATCGCGCACGCCGATCTGGCGCAGTTCAATGCGTGTGCGGAACACACCCGCCAGCTCGCGCACGAGCTGGCGAAAATCCACACGCCCATCCGCCGTAAAGTAAAAGAGCATCTTCGACAGATCAAAGGTCAGCTCGACATCCACAAGCTTCATCTTGAGGTCGAGTTCGCGAATTTTCTCCTCGCAGACCGTACGTGCCTCACGCTCTTTCGCATGATTCTCCTCGACGCGCTCGAGATCAGATGCGTCCGCCAGCCGGTGCACTGTACGCAGATTCGGCGGCACCGCTGCATCCGGCATCGTGCGCGGGGCGCTCACCACACGCCCGCACTCCATTCCGCGCGATGTCTCGACGACTACGTGATCCCCCTCCGCAAGGGTAAGTTCACCCTGTCCAAAAGAATATATCTTGCCCGCCGACTTAAAGCGGACACCTACAATCGTTTGCAAAACTTCCTCCTCGATGATCTATATGAAACAATTCATATGAATTGATTTCTTGCCCGTAGTAAAAAAGCCTCCGCCTGTAAGGACGGATTCACGTTCGCCCCGAGCCGCCTGCTGAAAACGCTCTCCGCGTGCAGGAGCGCAAAGAGACGCGGCCGCGTCATCTGCGGCAGGAGAGCTGCGAGCCGGTCGCGCCGATCCGCATGAAAGATCGGTGCTGCCCCATCCTCCGTGAGTACGAGCAGATCGCGCAGCCCCATGCGGAAAAAGTCCAGCCGCGCCGCACGCTCCTCTCCTGAGAGTGCGCCAAACGCTTCCGCATGTTTCCAAATATCCTCTGCGCAGAGCGTTGGCAGTGCCGTGAGCAGCGCGAGCGCATCATCGCGCCCTCCGAGTCCTGCAGCGGCAAGGTCATAGGCACGTCCAAGACTGCCGTCCGCGAGTGCGGCGATCACTGCGGCATCGGTGCCCATGCCGCGCTCTGCCAGCGCCGCCTCAATGTCCGCCGCGGGGAGCGTGCCAAACGCAACGCGCACCGCACGCGAGCGGATCGTCGGCAGGAGCGCATCATAGGCACTGGTCACAAGGATGAACAGGATCTCTCCGAGCGGTTCCTCGAGAGTCTTGAGCAGACGGTTCGCCGCCTGATCGTTCATACACTCCGCCCCGTCGATGAGGATGACGCGCCGCGCCGCCAACACCGGCGCGGCGGATGCCTCCACGAGAATATCCCGTACCGCATCCGTGCGGATCATCGCCGCACTCTTGCCGCGCACTTCCGGCACGGTCTCGAAATAATCGGGATGCACTCCTGCCGCCATTGTCCGACAAGCTTCGCAGTGACCACAGGGGGCATCACCGCCCGCTGCGCAGAGCAGTGTCCGCGCGAGCACGCGCGCCGTACGCTGCTTACCGACCCCCGCCGCCCCAGAAAAGACCAGCGCGTGGGGCAACCTCCCCCCGGATACGAGCCGGCGCAGACGGCGGATAATCTCCGTATGCCCGCGCACATCCTCCCAGCCATGCGGGAAGATTTCCCGTGCGGGCGGTTCTTCCGCAGGCGTCTCTTTCCTGCGCGATTTTGCCGCCATCACATATAGAGATCCACGAGCATTCCGCGGATCGCATCGTGACTCGCAATGATATCGAGCTGATTCGCCTGTCCCAGGCGAATTTTTTCCGTCAGTTCCTCCAGCTTCTTATCGATTTTACGCACCGACGTATAGACTTTTTGGCGCCCCAGACGATCCCACCCCGCCTGTGTCCGCAGCTCGTACATTGAGCCGACCGCCTCACCGATAAAACTCTGAATAAGCGCGCGATAAGAGCGCAGCTCGTCGAACGTCGGGGTCTTCGATAGACGCGCCCCCTGTTCATCGATCTGCTCGAGCAGACGATCCATCGCCTCACGCGACATCGACTGCTCCTGATCCGCCAGCTCCATGCTAAAATCCGTATCCGCGCCGCGCACGCCCATCTCCGTATCCGAACGTGTCATCGTGAGCGCCGCATTGCGGGACATGCCGCTGTCTATCTTCATCGCCATCGCGTTCACCCGATCCCTTTTTCCTGAAAATTTGAGGTGATGATATATTTCACCGATTTTTATTATATCCTGAACGCCTCACAAAGTCAAAGCGCTAAATTGACTTTACGGATATACTTTGCTATTCTTATACTACAGTAAAAACGGATACTGCGTCATGCAGATGGAAAGGACTGAATCTATGGCAATCGAGGGCGAAAAGCTCGCCGCACTTCTAAAACACGGCACGTCCATTCATATTGTGGACGCCGATCTCGGCATCGACTACTATGGCACTCTCGAGCTGAGCGAGGAGGAACAGGCGGCGGGATATCCGGCAGGCGCACTCACCGTCCGGCTCGACATCACACCGGAGAAATTTGCCAACGCCCCCACCCCCGGATACGTATTCGCATGCCACCTCACGGGTGCGGGCTGCGTCTATCACTTCGCCGTCCGCTACCGCTCTTCATCCCCGCTGCCGGATACGATTTGGTATCTCGATATCCCTGAGAGCGCCGAGCGCATTCAACTTCGTGATTTCGTCCGCGTCCCCATTCCGATGGAGATCGCGGTCAAACTCCCCGGCGACCACGCCAGCCTCAAGAACTATCGCGAAGCCGATCTCATCGACATCAGCGGCGGCGGGCTCTGCTTCGTCAATGACGAGCCCGTCATGGAGGGCGAAATGCTCGCCGTTCGTGTCCCGGATCTCCCGCACATCGGCACACTCGAGACAGAGGCGCGCATCCGTCGCGCTACCCCGATCGACACCACGCTCGGCATGACGTATCACATAGGTGTGTCGTTTGACGGCGCGCTCTCAAACAGGGAACAGGAACGCCTCGTGCAGAGCATCTACCAGCTCCAACAGAGCTACCTCAAAAAGGGACTCAAAGTCCCTCAAATTGACCATACAAAAAAAAGTTGAATACGTTATAAAACAGGACGTCCGCACGATTGAATTCGTGCGGACGTCCTGTTTTACTATTTGTTTTTATGATTCACGCGGCAACGCGAAAATCCCGCGTCACGCCTAAGCCCAGCGAAGTTTCATGAGTGCAGGATAAACCTCCTCCAACACCTGTAACCCCACGCCTACCATTGCCATGAAGTTCTCAGCTTGGAATACACCCGTATGGAGATCGAGCGGCAGGTCGATATCGACGACGACATCCTGCTCGTCGTCGACAGCAAATTTGACATAGCGGTACGCACTGTTCCATTCGTTGAGTTTCTCGATAAATGCGGTGCGGTCGGAGTTCTCCTCAAGGCGAACGAGACCAAAGTATTTAATCTTGATGAAGTCGTTCGTGTCACCGTTTTCGGTAACAACGATCGCGATGCTCACGACGCTGCCGTTATCGAGCTGCTGACGCATACGGATGATGTGATCTTCACCGTCTTCCGAAACGTCCTCGCCGTATTTCATCTCCTGTTTGTCGAGTTCCGCTTTGATCGCCTCGAACGCGCTGTTTTTCAGCCCATCCTCGGTGCCGCTGAATCCGTCAAAAAGATCCATCTTTTGTTTCCTCCGTTCAACTTCCGCAGCTTTATTCCTGTGTGCGGGGACGGTGCCCTCGCACACAAAGTTCCATCAAATCATCAAAAATATTTTCCACAATGTGCATACCGAGTGCCATCATGGACATGACGTTTTCGGGACGAAATTGTCCCTTATGAAGATCGAGCGGCAGATCGATATCGGCAACGACGTCTTCGTCACGGTCAAGACAGAATTTCACATAGCGATAGCCCGCATTCCACTCGTTAATCTTATTGAGAAGTTCCGCACGGTCGCTCTCATCTGCCAAATAGCCTATGTCGTAGATTTTGATTTTGATAAAGCCGTCGGCATCTGCGTGTTCGCGAATAGCAATCACGACGGTCACCGGCTCGTCGTTTTCAAGCTCGTTGCGCATGTAGAAGTAGGTTTCTGTCTGCCCCTCTTCAGATGCCTCGCTCTCCTCGTAATTCCATTCGTGTCTGTCGAGTTCCGCCTTGATGGCATTATGAATGCTCATCAGCTGCGATTCCTCGCCCCCACGAAATCCGTCAAAGAGTCCCATTTTCCCCTCCATATCTGTCCCGCCAGTCTGCGGAACTGATGAAGTTATGTTCTATATGCAGCGGTGAGTTAGGGCAGTACCTGCCCGATATGCGTGAGCGTATCGAGCGCCGCTGTCCCGCGTGCGTTCAAAAAGTTCAGATCGGAGACGACAACACGCCTGATATAGCGCTTTGTACCGTCTTCGTAATAGCTGCTGATGTCGTGGATGACCAGAGGTTCGCCCGCACGATCCATGCCAAGGTAGAGCATGACATGCCCCGGGCGAAAGAGCAGCGTCCCCGGCGGCATCTCCCCCAGGCGCGCCCGGCGCTGCTCCGCGCCCCCCGTCATAGCGATCTGCCGTCGGTACGCTGTGCCGCCACGGCATAGCGTACCTGTACAACAGCGGGAACAGCATCATAGGAACGATTTTCCCGTACGGCACGCCACTCCTCTGCACCAAGCATTTCCTTTCCCGCATAGAGCTCCGGCAGTGCAGGACCCCCAAAATTCTGTGCCGCGGCGTCGATGTACGCGCGAACCTGCGCGCCGGAGAGGGTCTCCGGAACTGCCGTTAGATCGTGCAGACTGTCCGTCGATGCGGCAATGCGCTGATTCAGCGCAGCGATCTCCACAGCGGAGAGCAGCGGCGTATCGCCGTCTGCACGCTCCCAATAGAGTGGATCTGCTGCGGCGCCCCCAATCGGCAGGGCAGCATTTGCTGATCCCGTGTCTCCAAACACCAAAATCCCCGCAATCCCCATACCGATGAGCAGTCGCACCGCATATTGCCGCGGGAAAAGCCCTCTACGCATGTGACACTTCAGGAGATTCCTGCCGCAGCTCACTCAGCCCCCATGCGAAGAATGCCTCCATGCCGACAAATGCGAATTCGTTGTCCGAAACCGCCTCGCCAAACTCCTCCATCGTACCGATGGCAAAGGATCCGGCATGACGCCCCGGCGCACGACGCGGCAGGTCGCCGGCGAGCCCGCGTTCAAAGAATGCGGCGGTATCAATATTTGTTGCGCTGAGCTCCTTCAGGAAGCTGCGCGCCATCTTCATTTTACCGAGACGGTAGAAGAGCATGGCGAGCGGGAGGTACATCATTGCGACTCCCTCTTCATAGCGCTGATAGAGCTCAATCGCGGGGTCTCCATCCTCAATCGTTGCATAGATAAACATGAGACGATAGCGCCGTCCCAGATCATCATGCTCCGAAAGCCGCATCATCTCTTCGCATTCCTTCGCCGCCAGGCGCAGCTTGCGTGCCTCGCACAGGGCATCGAGATAGGAGAGACGGAGGAACATATAGGGCTTAGTCGCGGTCAGAGACCAGAATTTACCGATATTTTTCTCAGCAAAGAGCCCCTCCGCCCTCAGCCGTGCCGTCGCCGCACGCGCGAGATCCTCGTAAAGATGCACGCGGTCGTCCGCGTTCTTGGCGAGGTATTCGACCTCCATGCACGCCGCCGTGATGTTGTTCGGCTCCATGCGCAGGACGCGCTTGACGATGCGGTAGCGTTCCTCGCCTGTCTTTTTCCGCGCCCGGGCAATCAATTCGTCGGCAGTGATGCTGTTCACCTCACGTGGCAGATTTGGATTCTCGCGCAGACGCCGACTGAGCTCGGAGACGATCTCCGTCATGCGTTCCACACTGATATTACCGCCTTCCGCCTTCACCTTTCGGCTCAGTTCCAGCTGCATCCATTCCTTGTCTGTCATGCGGTCTACCTTCCTTCGCAGTATTCTTCCTCCGGTTATTATACCTTGTTTCTGCAGAAAAAGCTATAAAAAAAGACGCCGCTCCAAAAAGCCCGGAGCAGCGTTCTATCCGCTATTTTTTCTTATTTTTCTTGGCTTTTTTCTCCTTCTTCACGTGCTTTTCTCGGGTCTTTTCGTCACTCGTAACGGATTTTTCTTTTTTCGATGCGAGCGCCGCGCGATCTACGTCGGATAAAATCCCGCGCGAGCGGTGAATCAGCTCTTCCTGATGCTCTGCCGCATACGCGATGATGGCATCAAAGAATTTTTTTTCGACGTCTTTATCCGAGAGAGAGGAGAGCTTGAACTCCTTCGTATTCTCCTCGCGGGAGAGCGTCCCCCAATTGCTGTCGAGATCCTCGTGTGCAGTGACATGAACGACGCCTGCACGTAGGTCGATGAGGAGGTATTCCGCCGCACCCGTGAGGTCGCCGTAGCCTGAGAGCGGGAGCATCCGCCAGCGGCGCTTCGAGACGACATCCTGTATCTGGATGTTGTCGTAGATGCGCAGGGTCGGTACGACGAGCTTTGTGAGATCAATATAGCCGTGCGCGTCCGCAGCGTACTGGATCTGCTCCTTGTTGAAATAATATCCCTGCCTTGCGGTGGACTGCACCCACTGATAGATGTTCTTGGGGATTTCCTCCGCTGCTGCGGGGCGGACACCCATGAGAAAAACGGCGCCCGCAACGAGTGCCGCACCCCATATTTTTTGCACGCAAATCGCTCCTATCGAATCATTATCATTTTCTATATGATATGGGAAAAAGCTGAATTTTTACTGAACACACGCGACTGCGCCGCAAAAAGTCAAATGCTCCAGTCGTCCGCGGCGTTGTCGAGACTGTCGAGTTCGTACGGTGTCCCCTGATAGACGTAGTAGTTCAGCCAGTTCGCAAAGAGCAGATGCGCGACGCTTCGCCAGCGCACAACGGGCAACCGGTTCGGGTCATCGTCCGGATAGTAGTTCAGCGGAATATCCGGAGTCATACCCGCTGCGAGATCGCGGTCATACTCTGCCTTCAGCGTCAGCGGATCATACTCGGCATGCCCGGTGATGAAGAACTGGCGGCGGCGCAGATTCGCGATGATGTAGACGCCCGCATCGCCCTCCGAGAGGATTGTCAGCTCCGGGATGCGTTCAATGTCCTCTCTGCGCGTCTCGGTGTGCCGCGAGTGCGGCACATAAAAGGCGTCGTCGAATCCGCGCAGGAGGCTCTCATGCTGCACGCAGATCCGGTGCTCGTAGACACCGAAGATCTTTTTATCCATCCAGTATTTCGGGATGCCATAATGATAGTACAGCCCCGCCTGTGCTCCCCAGCAGATGTGAAAGGTGGAGTAGGCATGTTTGCGGCTCCACTGCATGATTTCTGCTACCTCGTCCCAGTACGCGACGCGCTCGAACTCCATCTGCTCGACGGGTGCCCCCGTAATGATGAACCCGTCGTATTTTTTATGCCGCACCTCGGCGAATGTGCCGTAGAACTCTGTAAGATAGTCGCGCGAGGTGTGTGAAGGGATATAGGACTCCGTATAGATGAAGTCGACCTCAACCTGCAGCGGTGTATTGCCAA
Source organism: Selenomonas sp. FOBRC9 (assembly GCF_000287655.1). Lineage (NCBI taxonomy): Bacteria > Bacillati > Bacillota > Negativicutes > Selenomonadales > Selenomonadaceae > Selenomonas > Selenomonas sp. FOBRC9. The sequence continues at coordinate 124,333 of NZ_ALJR01000028.1, read as the reverse complement.
GGAGCCGCAGAAGCTGTGTCTCCGTCACGTCCTTGATGGGCATGAGGTTCAGAATGAGGATCCGCAGAGGGCGGATGTCCTGACTGTATGCACGCGCGGCGTTCATGACGAAGATATTCTCGCCCTCAAGCACGTTTGTCGCAGGTAAATTATTCGGTATCTTAATCGGCATACTGCAATCGTTTCCCTTTCCCGTGTTGTGGGAGTGCGTTAGTCAATCCGGTAGCGGTTCACCCACGTGCTGTACCCGTCGGCAAATGCACGCAGGCGCATGAGTCCACGCTCCTCGGGCGTGCTCTTTGCAATCATACGGTAGGCTCCCTCATAGGCGTCGTCGAGCTCCTGCCACCCTTCGCCGGGCGACCAGAAACGACCGCTGATGATACGCTCCGTTCCCTGCGGCAGATTCACCGCACGCTTGTCAAATTTGATCTCGATGATATTCCCCTGTTTGTCCTCCACCTCTGTCCATGCCCAAAAGATAAGGTTGTCCTTCTCTCGGCGCATGGTCGACATGTCCGCCGTCACGTGGGTCTTGATCCCCGCAGGATTTTCATCTGACCAGAGTGTGATCCAGCGGTCGTCCGCACGCATCCGGTCAAGCTCGCCCTGCCGGAACACGGTGTCGATGATGGCGGCGTAGAACTCCTCGTCAAACTGCTGGGAGTTCATCTCCTTTTCCCTGCCCTCACCCTTCGACCACAGGACGTTGCCCGCGGCATCGTAGAATGTCTCGCTGATGTACTGCAGGATGCGGTTCTGCGGGTAGACACGCACGCGTGCGACGGCGTAAGAGAGTTTACCCGGATCCTTGATCACATGCGCGATATTGTAGTTGCGGATCGTCTCCTCCGCCCCCGCGTAGCTGAACGAGGTCTTGATCTCCGCCTCGATCTCCGTTGCGACCGCAGTCTTGGAGCGCTTCTTCGTCACGCTCGCGACAGTGCGTACCGAGGCGGGTGCGTAAAACTTCGAATATTTATCGTTCGAACTGAGCCATATCCACGGATCTTTGTCTGCGGCAAGCGCGGCGGGACTCTGCATGAAAAGAACGAAAACTGCCGCGAGCAACCCGAGCAAATATTTTGTCCTCATGTTCATAACTCCTCTCTGCACAGAAAAATCTATACGAGCGGCACAAGCTCCCTCCCGCGCGCGCCTGTAAAACGAATCTGATCGGTATAGCCAAAGGAGCGCGCATACTGCGCAGCCTCCTCGTTGTAACGCCCGCAGTCGGCGGGCTGATGCGCATCCGACGTCGTGATGACGGGCAGATCATATGCCCGCGCCGCGCGCATAAAATCCGGATACGGGGAAAATTCCTGCACCGGATAACGATAGTACGTCCCCGTGTTCAGGTCGACAATCATATCAGCCCTGCGCATTGCCTCCGCTGCGCGCATGAGGTACGTCGTCACGTCGAAGTCCGGAAAATGTTTGTAAAGCCTGATGTTGAAGGGATGCCCGAGTGCATCGTAGAGCCCCGCCGCCGCGAGATGCTCCACTTCGACCGTATACTGTTCGTAAATGTCCCGAAGGTCGTGACGCGGCCACTCCTCGACAAGAGCCCCCGTATCATACGCCCACCCGCCAAGGAAATGCACCGATCCGATGATATAATCGAACGGATAGGCGCGAAGGATCTTTGCGACCGCTTCTTGATTTTGAAAATTGCAGACCTCGATGCCCGCGAGCACCCTGTGTTTCTTCTTTAATTTCTCGATGAAGGAAAAATATTCGTCAAGTGTATATTTGAACTTATTCGTCCGCAGCCATTTTTTCTGAAAGCTGCCGACGAAACTGTCATCTAAGATAAGGTCGTCGTAGTAAAGCTGCTCGAACTCGGGAAAGGTATGTGAGTGCTCGGAGAACCCGATCTCTGCGATGCCGCGCTCCGCCGCTGCTTGGAAGAATCCCTCCGCATAGTCCTCGTCGTAGGAGCCGTATTCGAGATGCATATGGTAGTCAAATCGCATGGCACACCTCAGTCGTAGTCGCCCGCGAGAATGCGCTCACAGATCACCGTCACACCGTGCGCGCTGTTGCTCGGTGCGGTATAACGAGCACGTGCCTTCACGGATGGCAGCGCGTTCTCCATCGCAAAGCTGTGCGTCACGGCGTCCATCAGCTCGAGATCATTCTCATAGTCGCCGAACGCCGCACACTCTTCGGGAGCAATGCCGAGCGCCTCTTGGATGTGCCGCGCCGCCGCACCCTTACTGACGCCGCAATTGTAGAGATCGACCCACTCGCGGCTCGAGAGCGAGACTTGGAGCCGCCCCTCGTAGGCGAGCATCTGCGGGAGGATCGTCGTCTCCGCGTTGCCCATGAGGTCACAGAAGGACATTTTGATGGGCTCATCATCCACTGCTGCAAAAGACTCGACGAACTCCGCCTTTGTGACGAATTGATTGAGATGCGTACAAAAGGACGGCACCGCTTCTTTTCTCAGCACATAACCATGTTTTTTCCCGCATAACACAGAGTACGCCGCCGGGTTCTCCGCTCCTGTCTGCAAAACACTGAGGGCGAGTGCACGATCTACGGGGCTAGCGAACAGCTCCCGCCCGCCGCGATCCACCACCATCGTCCCGTTCTCCGCGACGAAGATCATCTCCTCCTGCCACGGTGCGAACGTCCGGCGCAGCGATGCATACTGCCGCCCCGAGGCGGGTGCAAAGATGATGCCGCGTTCCCGCAGCCGCAGGTACAGATCCCCAAATTCCTCCGGCAGCCGCCCGTTCTCGTCCAGCAGCGTCCCGTCCATATCCGAAAAGATCAGCCGTATCATCGCCTCGCCCCTTTTCTTGTATACAATGTGACTATTATAACAAACATTTAGATTGCAATCAATTAAGAGGTGTTAAGAGTCATAGGAGTTTTGTTGTGTAACAATAGATGTGAGACCAAGGAGGTATACAAAAGCGACCCATTCTCTCACAATAAAAAAGCCCCGCAAACGCGGGACTCGTTTTTTGTGTACCGTCCGAAATTCACTCCTGCTGCTCAAACAGAGTCTTATCCACGCCGCAGAGCGGGCAGACAAAATCCTCCGGCAGATCTTCAAACGCCACACCTGCGGCGAGATCGTAGTCGGGATCTCCGGCGGCCTCGTCATAGATCCAGCCGCAAACCGTACAAACCCATGTCTTCATTGAAAACCCTCCTATATAAATATAATACACAGTCGTAAATATGTGATACGGGATATAAAACTCATATAGAGTTATTATCCAATAACAATTATTATATTACAACATTTTTCCGGTTTTGACTAGAGGGTAAGAAGATTTTTTACGAAATTTTTTCGCTGCGGTATTCCGTCGGTTTGAGACCTGTATGTTTTTGAAAGATCTTGCTGAAATAACGCGTGTCCTGATAGCCGCACGCCGCGGCGATAACGTAGATCTTCTCGTCGCTCTCGCGCAGCATTTTCCCCGCGCGGTGCAGGCGGCACTCCGTGAGATACGCGCTGAAGGACGTGCCGCAGCGCGCAAAGAGTTTGTGCAGATAGCTGACACTGATGCCGAGCTCCTCGGCGACCTCGCGCACCGTGATGGAGTGCTCCATATGCTCCTCCATGTAACGGACGGCATGGAGCAGATAACCACGCACGGGTTCCTCCTGTGGGATACGGATGGTCGGCCGGCCGTCCCTCTCCTCCTGCGGCTCCTCCGCGCGGGCGCGGCGCCGATAGATGCGCTCCGCCCCCTCTTTCATGGCGGCGGCAAGTTCCTCGTCGTCGAGGGGTTTCAGCAGATAGGCGCAGACGCCGAGCGCGATCGCCTGCTGCGCGAACTCGAACTCTCCGTAGCCGGAGAGAATAATGTACTCCGCGTCGATTTCATTGCGGAGCTGTTCGATGACCTCAAGGCCCGAGATGCCCGGCATTTTGATATCCACAATGAGAACGTCGGGACGCAGCCGGCGCGCAAGGAGAATCCCCTCCATGCCGCTGCCGGTATCGCCGACGACCTCGGCGTCAAAGTCCGTCCACGGCGTCATGCGCACAATGCCCTGCCGCTGCAGCGGCTCATCGTCAATGATGAGTACCTTAATCATAATGGGGAGCCTCCTCCCATGCTTTCAGTGTCAGCACGACTTCGGTGTCCTCTCCTTCCTTACTGTGAAGCTCAATGCCGCAGTGCGCATCGCCGTTGAGTGCGGCACGCATGTGCACATTGTAGAGACCAAAATGATTATCATCCCTGTGCCGCATGATCTCCCGGCATCGCTCAGGCGGGATTCCCTGCCCGTTATCCGCGACGCGGAAGACCAAATAACCTTCCGTCCTCCCCCCGACAATCGCAATGCTGCCGCCGCGCTCAAGCCCCTCAAGTCCGTGCTGAATCGCATTTTCCACGAGCGGCTGCAAAATGAGCTTCGGCACATAACATTTATAGATCCCGGAATCCACGCGCACCGTGACGTTCAGGCGCCCCTCAAAGCGCCGCTGCTGAATCTTCAAATAGGTGCGCAGAAACATGAGCTCGTCTGCCACCGTGACGAACTCCTTCATATTGACAGAAGCGCGCAGGAGTTTCCCTAGCTGCACTGCGATGTCGGCGGCTCCCTCGCTGTCGCCGAGCTTTGCGCTCCACTTAATGAGGTTGAGCGTATTGTAGATAAAATGCGGACGCATCATCTCCGTCAGAGATTTGACCTGCGCGATGCGCAGCGTGCGCTCGCGCGCGCGGTTCTCCGCAAGGAGCGTCCGGACATGTTCGATGAGTCCGTTAAAGGTGAGCGCGAGCTCGCCGATCTCGTCACCGCGCCGGATGTCAACCTGCACGGAGAAATCATCCTCATACCGCACGCGGCGCATCGCGGTCGCAAGCGTGTGCAGCGGCTGCCAAAGTTTGCGGCTCAGACGGTAGGACAGATACGCCGTGATGCAGAGCGCAACGGCGTCCACGATGACGATGAGACGAAGCAAATAGTCAAGCGGCGCAGGATCATTGTACTGTCGCAGATAAATATGGAACGAGGTCTCCTGCGACGTATACATATAGTCGCGCACAGCGGGCTCCGCCGTCTCCTGCACCTCATCCGAGGAGCGCAGCGGCGAAAATCCCTCGCTGCGGTAGTCCTGCATGTTCAGCATGACATATTGATAGCGATCCGTTAAAATGATGCGCCCCTCGCGCCCCTCCTGCACGCGCTGTATGAGCGGCACGAGCGCTTCCCGCTTGATGTCGATGACGGCAAAACCGAGCAGTTCGTCTCCACGGCGAATCGCGCGCGCGAGCGAAAAGACCACCTCGCTGCGGTCGGCGGCGTATTTATCCGCCGCCGACGCCACCCAATCGCGCGACCGGCTCGCCTGACCGAGCAGCCCCCAGTCGAGATTTTCCGGCAGTGCATAGGCGCGCGGCACATCGTCCGTGGCGATGACCTGCCGTCCGTCGGCGGAGAGCAGATAGAGGGCGGCTTCCCCCGCATGCCCCGCAAGGATCGCATAGAGACTGCCGTAGATCTCCTCCACGTTCTCCCGCGACCCGCGCAGGAAGGCGATAGTTTCGCCCCCGACGAGCAGAGGATTCATCAGGCGTTCGTAATTGTTCACGAGCGTATCGATCTCCTGCGAGATGCGCTGCACCTCGGCGCGTCCGCTCTTCGCCTGCATATTCTCATATACCTCGCCCGCCGCGTAGAGAATCATCGCCGAGGCAAGAAGGAGCGGCAGGAGTCCGCCGAGCATCAGATAGACGAGAAGCTGTTTCCGGTAACTGAACTCGGGCGATTTCATAACACTCATAGTCCTATCCTTCTGCACGCGGGCAACGAATACGAAAAAAACCGCATTCAATGTCTTAACATACAGAATAAAGATAAACTCGGATAATGTCAAGTGTAAATTACTATAAAATTGGAAAAACCGCCACAAAATGTGACGGTCTTGGAAGGGGAAAATATGGGAATGGGGGGATGGGGGGATGGGGGAAATGGGGATTTATTTGATAATCGCCGCGCGCCACTTGCTTAGGAACTCGTCCCGAAAGGAAAGGGCACGCTGCGTATCAAATCGTGTAAATTGGATCTCCGCAAGAGGTCGAAGATTCTCGGGCGCCGGTATATCGGCGCGTGTCGAGCGGCGGTCATACTGCGCGAAGCGCTCATGAACCTCCTTGCTCATGACGAAATTAAGAAATTTTTTGGCATTTTCCATGTGTTTTGCATTCCGAATGACGGCAATGCCGCCCGAGGAGATCTGTGTCCCCTCTTTCGGATAGACAATCTTCACATGTGCGCCCGTGTCAATACAGCGCATGACCGCAGCTTCAAAGGTTGCGGTAACGGCGTACTCGCCGTCGGCAACCGCCTTCATCTGTGCGGCGGAACCTGCGGCAATTTTGCCGTCTAAATGTTCGGCAAGCTGCCCGATCACGGACACATCGCCGAGCACATCGGTCATGGTAAACAGCAGCGCATAGACGGAACTCGTTTTCGCCGGATCCGCGAGCGCGATGCGTCCGCGAAATTTGGGATCGAGGAGATCCCGCCAGCCCTGCGGTGCATCCGCTTCGCTGACCAGATCCGTATTGTACGCCAATACGAAGGGATCCATCGTCACGCTGTAAAAAACATTGTCCGCCCGCACAAAATGCGGATCGATCCCCGTTTTTTCAGGGGAGTCATACGGCTCTAAACAAGGTGTAAGCGCCGCGTAGGCGTCCGCAGCTCCGCCCCATAGGACGTCGCCGCGCGGGTCTTCCTTCTCTGTGCGTACGCGCGCCATCAGCTCTCCCGAGCCGCCGGCGATGAGTTTCACGCGGATTCCGGTTTCTTCCTGAAATTCTTTTGCAATGGGTGCCGTCCAGTCCTCCGTATTGCAGTTATAGACAACGACGGTATTATCATCCGTCTCGAATTGCTGCTTGGAACTGCCGCAGTCTGTCAGTGTTGTTGCCAATACGATTAGGACACATGCAGTCAAAACGCGAGAAAAGATGTTCACCGTACGACACCTCCTTTATGTAAGAGTGTCGTCAATTCAAATCTTTTTGATTATTCTATAATAATCTGAACTGCTTCACAATGGTTCAGATCGTCATTTTAGTGGTATAATCCTATCATTTATCGTTCTATCATTTTCCGCGCAGATTCCGCTGTACTTCGAAGAAATGATAGACCGCTTCGGCTGCAGGACGATTCATTCCGCGCACGGAAACGAGCTCGTCCACGCTTGCTGCCTTCATCTTTTCAATCGTTCCAAAGTGCTCGCGCAGCGCCTGCCTCCGCTTCGGTCCGACGCCGACGATATGATCCAATACGGAGACGAGGTTGCGTTTGCCGCGCAGACTGCGGTGATAGGTGATCGCAAATCGGTGTGCTTCGTCTCGAATGCGCTGGACGAGATAGAGCGCGTCGCTGCGGCGCGGGAGTTCGACCGGTTCCGATTCGCCTTCCACAAAAATCAGCTCGAACTGCTTCGCGAGTCCGACCACGGGAACGGCGCTGTGCCCCGCCGCGCCGCGGATGATCTCGAGTGCGGAGGAGAGCTGCCCCTTGCCGCCATCGATGATGATGAGGTCGGGCAGTTCCTCGGCGGGCAGACCGACATAGCGGCGCGTCGTCACCTCGCGCATGGAGAGGAAGTCGTCGGGCTTTCCTTCCGCGCTGCGGATCTTAAAGCGGCGATAATCCGATTTCTTCGGCATACCGCCCTCAAAGACGACCATCGAGGCGACGGTCTCCTGCCCTTGGTTGTGCGAGATGTCAAAACACTCCATGCGGTACGGAGCTTTTTTCAGCCCGAGATAGCGCCCGAGTTCTTCAACCGCCCCCATATTCTGCTCATCCGCAAGCGCGCGGCGCGTCTCCTCGTCGGCGAGAAACTTCCGGGCGTTCCCCGTCGCCATGACGACGATGTCGCGCTTTGTGCCGCGCTGCGGCGTGAGGAGTGCGACCCTGCCGCCGCCCTTTTTGTCCGCGAGCCAGCGCTCGATGACCGCGCGCTCCGCCGCGCCGATGTCAAGCGGCAGGAGAACCTCGCGCGGCACGAACGTCGCGGCGTTGTAATACTGCTCGAGAAAGGCGCGCAGAACGTCCTCGTCGCGCTCCTCGTCGCTCCCGCGCAGGAGGAAGTGTTCGCGTCCGATCATCTTGCCGCCGCGGATGAAGAAGATCTGCACGCAGACGCCCGCCCCCGCGCGCGCCATGCCCACGGCATCCTGATCGCCCGCGCCCGTGACGATATTCTGCCGCTCCGCCGCCTTGCGCACGGAGACGAGCTGATCCCGCAGGCGCGCCGCCGTTTCAAAATGATAGGCTTCAGCGGCAAGCTGCATCCGCTGCTCAAGCTCGCGCTCCACGTCGTCCGTCCGCCCCTCAAGGAAGAGCAGCACGGCGCGGATCATCGCCGCATAGTCCTCTTTCGTCACCTTGTCCACGCAGGGCGCGAGACACCGCTTGATGTGGTATTCGAGACAGGGACGCTCGGGCATCTTGCGGCAGGTGCGCAGAGGAAAAAGACGCTTCAGGAGTTTGAGGCTGTCCCGGAGCGCCGTCACGTTCGTATAAGGGCCGAAGTAGCGCGCCCCGTCGCGCAGCACGCGACGCGTGATAAAGACGCGCGGGAAATCCTCCTGCATCGTCACCTTGACATAGGGGTAGCTCTTGTCGTCCTTCAGGCGAATATTGTACCGCGGGCGATGTTTTTTGATGAGGTTTGCTTCGAGGATGAGCGATTCGACCTCGTTCGCCGTCATGATGGTCTCGAAATCGGCGACGTGAGAGACCATCGCGCGCACCTTCGGCGCTTGGTTTCGGCTGCTCTGAAAGTACTGCCGCACGCGGTTTTTGAGGACGATCGCCTTGCCGACATAGATGATCTTGCCGCGCTCGTCCTTCATGATGTAGACCCCCGGCGTGTCCGGGAGGAGTTTTAACTTTTCGGCGACTATATCCGTCATCGCATCAATGCCTCAATGCCTCAATGCCCCGCTTTCATGCGGTTGACGGCAGAAAAGAGTGCAAGCACGGACGAGGTGATAATGTCGGTGTCGAGTCCGACGCCCCAATGCACCTTGCCGTCCGCTCCCGTGATGCTGATGTAGGAAATCGCGCGCGAGTTTTGCCCGATCTCAAGAGCGTGCTCGCTGTAGGTGAGGTTCGTGTAGGACAGTTCGAGATTCTGCTGAAGCGCGTTTGAGATCGCGTCGAGACGGCCGTTGCCGCGCGCCTCATAGGTGCGCTCCTCACCGTCCACCTTCAGATGCACATCGCCGACACGCGTGCCGTCGGGCAGTTTTTTCAACAGGAAATCCACCAGTTCATAGGGGAATGGGAGGTTGACGTAGGTGTCCGCAAAGACTTTGTAGATCTCGTCGGGCTGCAGCTCCTTGTGCCTGTTGTCAGAAGCGGATTTGACGCGGTAGCCGAAGTCCTCGCGCATCTGTTTCGGCATGACGACGCCGTACTGCTGCTCCATGATGTAGGCGACACCGCCCTTGCCGGACTGACTGTTGATGCGGATGACGTCGCCGTCGTAGGTGCGCCCGACGTCCTTGGGATCGATGTAGAGGTACGGCAGCGACCATTTTTCGGGTTTCTGCTCCTCCCAATGCTTCATCCCCTTGGCGATCGCATCCTGATGCGAGCCGGAGAACGCGGCAAAGACGAGCGATCCCGCGTACGGCTGCCGCGGACTCACCTGCATCCGCGTGACCCGCTCGTAGACCTCGACGAGATGCGGCAGATTGGAAAAATCGAGCTGCGGGTCGACGCCGAGCGCGCACATATTCATCGCGACCGTGATGATGTCCACGTTGCCCGTGCGCTCGCCGTTGCCGAAGAGCGTCCCCTCGAGCCGATCCGCGCCCGCGAGCAGTCCCATCTCCGCGTCCGCCACGCCGCAGCCGCGGTCGTTGTGCGGGTGCAGGGAGAGCACAACGGCGTCGCGGTACTTGAGATGCGCCCCCACATAGGCGACCTGCATCCCGTAGACGTGCGGCATCGACATCTGCACAGTCACGGGCAAATTGATGATCGCCTTGCGCTCGGGTGTGGGCTGCCAGACGTCGAGCACAGCGTTGCAGACCTCGAGTGCGTACTCCGGTTCCGTCCCCGTGAAGCTCTCCGGCGAATATTCGAAGCGGTAGTTTGCGCCCGCTTCCTCCGTCAGCTTTTTGAGGAGTTCCGCCCCCTCGACCGCGATCTCCAAAATCTCTTCTTTTGACTTTTGAAAGACCTGTTCGCGCTGTGCGACGGAGGTCGAATTGTAGACATGAACAATGGCGTTCTTCACGCCGCGCAGCGCGTCGAACGTCCTGCGGATGATGTGCTCGCGCGCCTGCGTGAGCACCTGCACTGTCACGTCGTCCGGGATGAGATCGTCCTCCACAAGGCGGCGCAGGAACTCATACTCCGTCTCGGACGCCGCCGGGAATCCGACCTCGATTTCCTTGAATCCCACGCGCACGAGGAGGTTGAAGAAGGCGAGCTTTTCGTCAAGGCTCATCGGGATCATCAGCGACTGGTTGCCGTCGCGCAGATCGACGCTGCACCACACGGGCGCGTGATCGGGCGCATCCTTCTTCAGCCAGTCGAGCGAAATCTCGGGCGGCATATAGTATCCCTTGGCGTATTTCGTGTAATTCATGACGAATCCCCCCGTCCATGCATCATAGAACAGAATAACAGAAAAGCCCCGCGCCGCTAATCGGGGCGAAGGGCTTTGCCTGCATTCTCCTAGCGTTGTGCTATCTTATCACATCTCATAACGCTTTGCAATCGTTTGAGCGCAGCGTCGCGTTGAACTTTTCGATCAGCTTCTCGGGCTTGTACGATTCCTTTGCCTTGCGCAGTCCCTCAATGCCCATATCCTCCTCGCGGTTGATGTAGGTCATGCCGCTCCACGCGTATTCGACAAAGCCCTGATTGATCGCCGGATATGCGCCGCGCACCTCGGGATCTGCCTTTTCCACATGGATGACCGCCGTGTCGGTGTTGAGCTGTTCGCCGAAGGTAAAGGCGACCACGCGCCCGTCCATCAGGATCGCGCCGCCCTTCAGACCAAAGTCCTCGAAGTTGTTCAGCACCTCGAGAATCGCCGTGCGCTCGTAGCCGATGAACGGATCGACTGTGCCGTCGTCCTGCCGGTGCTGCTTGTACCAGCTGTTCAGCTCCAGCTTGCACTGCGTCACGATCTCGTCCGTGATGGGGCGGAACTCCGCCTCGGGATGTTCCTTGCGGAATGCGTTCAAATGATTCTTCTTCGAGTGCATCTTGCGCCCCGCGAGCGTGATGAGCTTTTCCGCGAGATACACATAGTCGTAGTTGTCGCGGTCCGCCACGACCTCGAGCGAGGCGCAGTCGCAGCTCTTCAAAAAGTCCGCATAGCCGCGCTCCATATCGTAGATGTGAAACGGCTGCCCGATCTCCTCGAAATACGCAAGTATTTTTTTCGTTGCAGCCCGGTAGAGCGCGGGATCGCAGAACGGCTGGAGCGCCGCGACCTTGCCCTTCCACTCGCTCGTCACATAGAGAACGTCGTCCTCCTCCGTGATCTGCACGCGGAACGGCTCGCGCCACATATAGAGATTTGTAAAGTTAAAATGCGAGTTTTCATAGTAGTTCGCACGAAAATATCGATCCAGCAGCGGCTTGTCTTCCTTTGTCAACGCATGAAATTCGATTTCCCTCACCCTCCCGCAGGCATTCGAAAAAGTTCTCCTAACGATTACCATTATAGCAAAGCCGTCAAGTCCCGTATATTTTTTCAGAAGGACAGGCTCATAGTTTTATCATCACAGCAACAAAAAAAAGGTCTCCCACATCCGCAGAAAACCTTCTTAGAATATCCTAGATGGTGCTCACTGAGGGATTCGAACCCCCGACCCCCTCCATGTGACGGAGATGCTCTACCAACTGAGCTAAGTGAGCAACGAATAAAAAATCCGCAAATTTGCGGACAGATGTAACAAAATGGTGGGGTTAACAAGATTCGAACTTGTGACCTCCTCGATGTCAACGAGACACTCTAACCAACTGAGCTATAACCCCGAGTATCGTTTATTGCCAAACGACGAGATGAATTATAACAGATGGTATATTAGCCTGTCAAGCCCAAATCGGCGAAAAATTCCACCTTTGGTATCGGATTACGATAACCATATACTAGAGGTCTGCCTCCGCACGTCAGCGTCTTCTTTTTCTACGAAACATCTATGCCATTGTCGGATGCGAGCTTGCGGATGATGAGCTCCGGCAGCTCCGCAATCTTTGCAACCTTGTCGGGCGGCATCCCATCGCGCAGGAGATTGAGTGCGGCATAAATGATGCCTTGCTTACGCCCGCGGAACTCACCTTCGGAGATCCCCTCCTGCTTGGCCTCCGCTTTTCCTGCGGCGCTGCCCGCCGCATAGCCGTCGGTCCACGCGTGTTTCATATCCGCGATATAGCCCTGCTCGAACGCCGCAAACAATTCGTTTTTCCGACTTTGCAGCGCCGCACGAATGGCTTCCTCTGCCTGCAGCCAGCCCGGAGCCTGTTCCTTGTTGCTCATGATGCTTTCCTCCCCTTGATGATATTTCTATCTTACACCATCTGAACGCACTAATACAATGCCTATATTTGCCAAATATGATCGAATTGTCCGCGGTACTGCCGGCGGATGGCGGGCAGGACAAAGGCGAGCGCGGCGGGATCGTCGAGTGTGCGGAGCGCCGCCTTGCGCGCGAGCAGCAGGAGATCCATGTCGGCGAGGACGTCGGCGATCTTCAGATCCCCGAGTCCGTGCTGCATCGCCCCAAAGAACTGCCCGGGGCCGCGCAGGCGCAGATCCTCCTCGGCGAGACGGAATCCGTCGCTCGTCTGCTCAATGACTTTCAGCCGCTCCGCCTGCGCCGCGCTCGCCCCCGCGATGAGGATGCAGTACGACGCGTATGCGCCGCGCCCCACGCGCCCGCGCAGCTGATGGAGCTGTGCCAGCCCGAACCGCTCCGCGTGCTCGACGACGAGGATGCTCGCGTTCGGCACGTTGACGCCGACCTCAATGACGGTCGTCGATACGAGGAGCTTGATCCGATCTTCGTAAAAATCCCGCATGACCGCGTCCTTGTCCGCCGCCTTCATCCGCCCGTGCAGAAGCCCGCAGCGAATCCCGCGGAACACGCCGCGCGAAAGCTCGTCGTAAACTTCCTCCGCCGACGGCAGATCGCTCTCCTCGCTCGCTTCGATGCGCGGACAGACGACGTATGCCTGCCGCCCGCTCTCAATCTCCTTACGCACAAACGCATAGATCTTTGCCCGCGCCGCGTCCGTGCGCAGGAACGTGCGGATTGCGCGGCGTCCGGGCGGCAGATGCTCGATGCGCGAGACGTCGAGATCGCCGTAGACCGTGAGCGTCATCGTGCGCGGGATCGGCGTCGCCGTCATGACGAGGACGTCCGGCGTCACCTCGCTCTTTTTTTCAAGCGCGGATCGCTGCGCGACGCCAAAGCGGTGCTGCTCGTCCGTAACGACGAGTCCGAGCGCGGCAAAGGCGACATGATCCTCAATCAGCGCGTGCGTGCCGACGACAATATCGACCTCATGTGCCGCAAGGGCCGCGTCCGTCTCCGTCCGCGCCTTCTTCGCGAGCCGCCCCGAGAGGAACGCGACGCGGATGCCGAGCGGCGTCAAGAGTTCTTGGAGGTAATCATAATGCTGCCGCGCAAGGATCTCGGTCGGCGCCATGAACGCCCCCTGCCGGCCGCTCTCCACCGTCTTGACGAGCGCGAGCAGGGCGATCGCCGTTTTGCCCGAGCCGACATCCCCCTGCACGAGGCGGCGCATCGGCAGCGGCGACTCCATATCGCGCGCGACCTCCCGCCACACCGTCTGTTGATCCTCCGTCAGCGTAAACGGCAGAGCCTCCAGCACTGCGGCAACACGCGCGCCGTTTTCCCGGTGGGCGATCCCGCGCTGCGATTCCACACTGCGCTTTTTAAGCGCGAGCAGTCCGCATTGGATGAGGTAGAGTTCTTCAAAGGCAAGACGCCGGCGTGCGGCGCTCAGCTCCTCCGCGCGCTTTGGAAAATGAATCCGGCGAAAGGCATCCGCCCGCCCGACGAGACCGTATTCCGTGAGCACGGCGTCGGGCAGCGTCTCCGTCAGCTCCGCCGCCGTCTCGCGCAGTGCGTATTCCATCATTTGCCGCAATTGCTTTTGCGTCAGCCCCTCGGTCGCCGCATAGATCGGCAAAATGCCGAGCCGAGACGCCGGCGACTCCTCCGCACCGAGAAATTCGAGCGCGGTGATCTGCGTGAGGGCGAGCTGTCCGCCGCCCCCATAGGCATAGTCCGCCTTGCCGCTGAGGAAGATGCGCCGCCCTTCGCGCAGCTTGCTCTTCAGAAAGCGTTGATTGAACCACACCGCCTGTGCGCAGCCCGTCCCGTCGCCGACGAGCGCTGTCAGCACCGTAAAGCCGCGCCGCCGCGTCGGTCGCTCCACGACCGTATGAATGACGCCCACGATCGTCGCGCGCGTCCCGGGGCGCAGGTCGGCGATCCGCGTGATCCGGCTTTGATCCTCGTAGGCGCGCGGATAGTAGGTCAGGAGGTCGGAGACCGTCTCGATGCCGAGACGACGCAGCGCCGCCGCCTTTTGGATTCCCACGCCGCGCACCTTATTGATGCCGTCCTCTAAATTCATACGCCTCCCCCTTCCGTTCATGTTACGAAAAAGAGACTGCCGCACGGCAGCGTCATACGCACCTGTGCGGCAGCCCCTGCGCCGATGGATGTCAGCGACGATTAGAGTTTCGGTCCCGCCGCGACGAGACTCTGCCCCTCTTCATTGCCCTCGTATTTCTTGAAATTCTTGATAAAGCGTTCGGCGAGATCCTTTGCCTTTTCCTCCCACTCGACGCGGCTCGCGTAAGTGTCACGCGGATCGAGGATCTTCGGATCGACCCCCGGCAGCTCCGTCGGCACCTCAAAGTCGAAATACGGAATCTTCTTCGTCGGCGCACTGTCGATCGCACCGCTCTGGATCGCATGGATGATGCCGCGCGTATCCTGAATCGAGATGCGCTTGCCCGTACCGTTCCAGCCCGTGTTGACGAGGAACGCCTTCGAGCCGTGCTCCTCCATCTTGCGCACGAGCTCATCCGCGTATTTCGTCGGATGCAGCTCAAGGAACGCCTGACCAAAGCACGCGGAGAACGTCGGCGTCGGCTCCGTGATGCCGCGTTCCGTGCCCGCAAGTTTCGACGTGAAGCCCGAGAGGAAGTAATACTTCGTCTGCTCCGGCGTCAGGATCGAGACCGGCGGCAGCACGCCGAATGCGTCCGCCGAGAGGAAGATTACATGCTTTGCGTGCGGACCCGATGATTTATCACGAACATGCCCCTTGACGATGTGCTCAATATGATGAATGGGATAGGAAACGCGTGTATTCTCCGTGACGGACTTATCCGCAAAATCCACATGCCCCGCGAGATCGACCGTGACGTTCTCGAGCAGCGCGTTGCGCTTAATCGCCCCATAGATGTCCGGCTCCGCTTCGGGGTCGAGGTTGATGACCTTCGCGTAGCAGCCGCCCTCGTAGTTGAACACGCCCTCGTCGTCCCAGCCGTGCTCATCGTCGCCGATGAGCAGACGCTCGTGGTCGGTCGAGAGCGTCGTCTTGCCCGTGCCGGAGAGTCCGAAGAACAACGTCGTATTCTCGCCCTGTTTATCCGTGTTCGCCGAGCAGTGCATGGATGCGATGCCCTTCAAGGGGAGGTAGTAGTTCATCATCGAGAACATACCCTTTTTCATCTCGCCGCCGTACCATGTATTGACAATGATCTGCTCCCGGCTCGTCAGGTTGAACATGACCGCCGTCTCGGAGTTCAGCCCGAGGTCGCCGAAATGCATCACGCGCGCCTTTGCCGCATTGTAGACGATAAAGTCCGGCTTGAACTCCTTCAGCTCCTCCTCCGTCGGGCGGATGAACATATTCGTCACGAAATGCGCCTGCCAAGGCACCTCCATGATGAAACGCACCGCCATGCGCGTATTCTTATTTGCGCCGCAGAACGCATCGACCACGAAGAGACGCTTGTTGCACAGCTCGCGGATCGCGATCTCACGTACGGCGTTCCACGCCTTTTGCGTCGCGCGGTGGTTGTCGTTCTTGTACTCGGGCGACGTCCACCAAACCGTGTCATGCGACGTTTCGTCGTCCACAATGTATTTATCCTTCGGAGAGCGCCCCGTATAGATGCCCGTCATCACGTTGACCGCGTCGCCCATCTCTGTGACCTGCCCGCGCTCATATCCCTCCAGATCGGGACGCAGCTCCTCGCGGAACAGCTGGTCGTAGCTCGCGTTGTGAACAACCTCGGTCGTGCCTGTAATGCCATATTGTGTGAGATCAATCGTTGCCATGACACTCTACCTCTTTCTCCAAAAAGATTGGAATAGATAATGACTCGTACATGTTAGAAAATTCTTCATATACGCAAAAAATCCTTCTTTGGCAGATAAAGTTTTTATTGATAGAACGGTTTTCAGTGTGTCTCTTTGGCAAATGCGAGCACAGCCGCGCGCATTCCGTCCCGATCACAGACATCCGTGTGACGCACGGGTTTCTCGCGCAGTCCCGCCAGCCCTGCGGGGATCGCTATGCCGCTGACGTCATGCAGGCGTGACATCTGCGCGAAAGGATCGTCCTCCGCCTCTGCGCCGAGGGCTTCGAGGACGCTCACGCCGAATTTATACGGGCTTGCCGTCGAGAGCACGACCATGGGGCGCTCATCCCCCGTTGCGCGCCGATAATTCTCCGCCGCGCGGTAGGCGACCGCGGTATGAGGATCGAGCGTGTACTTTGTCCGCTCGTAGACGGCGCGGATCTCCGCCCGCGTCGCGTCGTCGTCCGCAAATGCCGCCCAAAAATGTTCGCGCAGCTGCGGCAGGAGGACGCTCGCGTCGTACCTGCCTGTCTCCGTCAGTTCCCGCATCCACGCGGCAACCTGCGCCGTATCTCCCGTCAGATGATAGAGCAGCCGCTCGAGATTGCTCGAGACAAGGATATCCATCGACGGCGAGATAGTCTGATAAAATTCCCGCCGGCGGTCGTAGACGCCGCTCTGCAAGAAGTCCGTGAGCACGTTATTCGCATTCGACGCGCAGACGAGCCGCCCGACGGGCAGTCCCATGCGCTTTGCATAAAAGCCGGCGAGAATGTCGCCGAAATTTCCCGTCGGCACGGTATAGTTTACCGCATCGCCGAGACGGATGCGCCCCTCGGCAAGGAGATCGGCATACGAGCTGAAGTAGTAGACAATCTGCGGCACAAGGCGTCCCCAGTTGATCGAGTTCGCCGAGGAGAGGCGCGTATGCGACACCGCCAGCTCCTTCTGCGCCGCGGCGTCGCCGAAGATCTCCTTTACGCCGCTCTGCGCATCGTCAAAGTTGCCGCGCACGGCGACCACCTTAACATTCCCTCCTTCCTGCGTCACCATTTGGAGACGCTGCACGGGGCTGACGCCGCCGTCCGGATAGAATACCATCATCCGAATGCCGGGTGCATCCGCAAATCCTTCGAGTGCCGCCTTCCCCGTATCGCCGGAGGTCGCAACGAGGATGAGGATCGTATCGCGCGCGCCCATTTTCTCACGCGCCGCGCTCATGAGCTGCGGCAAGAGTTGGAGCGCCATATCCTTGAACGCGCTCGTCGGTCCGTGCCAAAGCTCGAGCACCGAGAGACCGCCGACCGCACGCACGGGCGTCCGGCGCGCATCGTCAAACGTGTGCCCATAGGCGCGCCGCACACATTCTACCAGCTCTTCCTCCGTATAATCCGTGAGAAAGGGGCGCAGGATGCGAACTGCGCGCTCCTCATAGGAGAGCGGCACGAGCGCTTCGATGTCCGCGAGACTGACTTGTGGGAACGCTGCGGGGACAAAGAGTCCGCCGTCTGCGGCGAGCCCACTGAGAATCGCCGCGGCAGAGGAAACGCGCTCCGCCGCGCCGCGTGTACTGAAATAATCCATTGTATACATCCTTTCGCTCAGGCGTTGGCATTCATCTGTGCTATAATAGTGTAATGCGTAAAGGCATATCGCTAGCGCTCGATTTTGACGGTCACGGCATCCGCTGCGCGGACGAGATCGCCGGGTGCGAGCTCGATCTGCTCGCCGCGCCGCCCCGCGCTGATGCAGATGCGTTCGTGCGCGAGCGCGCTCTCGTCGAGATAGACGGGATAGGCTTTTTTCGCACCGAGCGGCGAACATCCGCCGCGCACATAGCCGGTCAGGTCAAACACCTCTTTGAGATGCACCATCTCGGCGCGCTTATTGCCCGATGCGGCGGCAGCCGCCTTGAGATCGAGTTCGCCGCCGCCCGGAACCACCGCCATGAAGATCCCCGTCCGATCCCCGCGTACAACGAGCGTCTTGTAGAGCCGCTCGAGCGGGATGCCCGTCACCTCAGCCACATGTACCGCCGAGAGATCGCTCTCGTCCACCGGATACGTCAACAGTTCATAGGAGATGCCGCACCGGTCGAGGATGCGCGCGGCATTCGTCTTTTGAATTTTCTTTTTTGCCACGATTATTCACCGCGTTAAATTATAGCACAGCACGCGCCGTTTTGGAAAGGAGCGCCGTCAATGAAAATTGCACTCATATCCATGGAGATTATCCCCGGTCGTCCCGATCTCAACATGGAGCATATCCGAAAGAAAATAGAGGAAGCCAAAGCCGCGGGCGCGGAGACGGCGGTATTCCCCGCCTTTGCACTCTCGGGGAAATTCCTCGGAAGCGCGTTCTCGCAGCCCGCATTCCTGCACGACTGCATGGACTATGCACAGGAAATTGCACACGCGGCGGAGGGCGTCACCGTCCTCTTTGGCAGCATCGCGGACGAGGCGGAACGTCCCGTATCGGACGGCCGCACGCTCCTCCGCGCACGCGACGGCGTACTCACGGAGATTGCGCGCCGCCCGCTCCATACGAGCAGCCCCTTCTCCCCGCTCACCTATGCCCTCCCGGATGAAAACGTCCTCATTGCCGTCGATGCCGCGCCATTCCCCACGCCCGTACACGGTGCGGGACTCGCGGCGCTCGCACGCAAACACAGGAAAGCCGTCGTCTATGTCAACGCACTGGGCGTGCAGGATACGGGAAAAACCGTCTATGCCTTTGACGGCGTGTGCCGCGTCTATCGTGCGGACGGCGCGCCGGTGCTGACCTCCGCGCCCTATGAGGAGGGGCTGACCGTCGTCGATACGACACAGCTCACCTCGCTCGCCCCCGCGGTGGAAGAGACGTCTATTGCACCTGTCTACCGTACGCTCCGCTATGCCGTGCGAAAATTTTTGGAGCGCATTCATATGGAGCGCGTCGTCGTCGGCATCTCCGGCGGCATCGACTCCGCCGTCTCCGCCGCGCTCTATGTCGACGCCATCGGCGCGGATCGCGTGCTCCTCGTCAACATGCCGAGCCGGTTCAACTCGGAAACGACGAAGGGGCTCGCCGCACGGCTTGCGGAAAATCTCGGCTGCCGTTCCATGATCGTCCCCATCGAGGAAAGTGTCGCCTATACCGCCGCACAGCTTTCGGAGATTCCCATTGAGGGCGCGGCGGCGACACCCGGCGAACATCTGACGATCTCCTCCTTTGTCCGCGAGAATATGCAGGCGCGCAACCGCAGCGGACGCGTGCTGAGCAGCATTGCGGCTGCGTGGGGCGCGGGCTTTACCTGCAACGGGAACAAGGCGGAATGCACGGTCGGCTATGCCACCCTCTACGGCGATTTGGCAGGTTTTCTCGCCGCGCTCGCCGATCTTTGGAAATATCAGGTCTACGATCTCGCCCGCTATCTGAACGCCGAGGTTTACGGACGCGAAGCGATCCCACAGGGCATCATCGACATCGTGCCGAGCGCGGAGCTGTCCGACGCGCAGAATGTCGACGAGGGAAAGGGCGACCCCATCCGCTACCCGTACCACGACTACCTCTTCCGCGCCTTTGCCGAGGAGAACCGTCTCCCCGAGGACATCCTGCGGGCATATGCGAAAAACACGCTCGAAGAATATATCGGCTGCGCTGCGGGACTTGTCGCCGCATATTTCCCGACGGCAACGGATTTCATCGCCGACCTCGAACATTGGTGGGGGCTCTATACCGGCATGGCAGTCGCCAAGCGCATCCAGTCCCCGCCCATCCTCTCCGTCAGCTCTCACGCCTACGGCGCGGATCACCCCGAGTCCCAAATCGGCGCATACGAGACACGCGCCTATCGTAAGTACAAAGCAAAATTACTCGACTTCTGAAGAAACCAATTTATACAAACAGGGCTTGCTGCAGATACGCAAAAACGTATTCCTGCAACAAGCCCTTTTATGTCATCTGAGCCATCCTCTCAAAAATGCAGGAGCGCCCCACATCGAAGAAAAACGGCTCCATCTTGTGGCTCAGCAAGGGTCTCCATACACACTGTGAGCTGTTTTGATGCGCGCGCCCCGTGCGGGGCGCGACTTGGCGTCGGTCTTACTGGATTCTCTCAAGAGAAGTTTCAATCCACGCGCCCCGTGCGGGGCGCGACGCTCCTCGTTTTGCTCGGTCACATCCGCATCGGTGTTTCAATCCACGCGCCCCGTGCGGGGCGCGACCCCGCTTGACGGGAGAAGACGACCCCGCCGTAGGTTTCAATCCACGCGCCCCGTGCGGGGCGCGACCACACAGCAATTTTCGCGTCAATACCTTTTTGCGTTTCAATCCACGCGCCCCGTGCGGGGCGCGACATCTTTTGAGACCTCATTCTCGGGATACACAACGGTTTCAATCCACGCGCCCCGTGCGGGGCGCGACAGATGTAGCAAGCTATGAGTATGCTTGTTACATGGTTTCAATCCACGCGCCCCGTGCGGGGCGCGACTCCTAGCCTCAGGGTAGTGAGGACAGCAATGGCAGTTTCAATCCACGCGCCCCGTGCGGGGCGCGACCGAGGGCATCGCCAAGCGACTTTGTCCCCATAATGTTTCAATCCACGCGCCCCGTGCGGGGCGCGACGCTGGACAGAATACACCTTGTCCGAACTTGTTGTTTCAATCCACGCGCCCCGTGCGGGGCGCGACGGGATATAGTCCAGTGCCTCATTATCTAGTTTAGGTTTCAATCCACGCGCCCCGTGCGGGGCGCGACAGAGGCAGGGCGTCCCTCACGGGACACGCTCAATGTTTCAATCCACGCGCCCCGTGCGGGGCGCGACCGTCCAAAAAAGAGGCGGGAGAGGTGCCAAAGGGTTTCAATCCACGCGCCCCGTGCGGGGCGCGACGAAAATAGGGGGCTAAAATAAAAATGCATAGTGTTTCAATCCACGCGCCCCGTGCGGGGCGCGACTACTATATATTGTGTTTTTGGCGCGGAAAAGAGTTTCAATCCACGCGCCCCGTGCGGGGCGCGACGCAATTCTTACGGCTTGTTTTGCAAGCCGTAAAGTTTCAATCCACGCGCCCCGTGCGGGGCGCGACATGCATTATATTGGATACTATGCACAGGCGGCAGGTTTCAATCCACGCGCCCCGTGCGGGGCGCGACGATTTTGTAGTCCTGCCTAGTGCAGGGGAAGGAGAGTTTCAATCCACGCGCCCCGTGCGGGGCGCGACTTCGGTGAGATCGCAAAGGGGATTGCTGGTCAAGGTTTCAATCCACGCGCCCCGTGCGGGGCGCGACAAACGCTATCCTCCACTATATCCCTGCAGAGTTGTTTCAATCCACGCGCCCCGTGCGGGGCGCGACGCGCCCATATGGGCAGGAGGTAAACACCATGAAGTTTCAATCCACGCGCCCCGTGCGGGGCGCGACGCAGTTTACAACAGAGAGCGGGCGGCAATAGAGGGTTTCAATCCACGCGCCCCGTGCGGGGCGCGACATGTACCATTTTATAGCATTCATGCATCTTTCTAGTTTCAATCCACGCGCCCCGTGCGGGGCGCGACCATAGTCAATCATCTAGCCCTGCATGTGGCAGGGGTTTCAATCCACGCGCCCCGTGCGGGGCGCGACAGGCGGCGTGGACGGCATACGCGGCGGAGGAGGAGTTTCAATCCACGCGCCCCGTGCGGGGCGCGACTAGGGCTATGTGGTAATATATAGGTACATTTTAGGTTTCAATCCACGCGCCCCGTGCGGGGCGCGACGATAGATATGGGCGGCAAAATAAGGACTTTAGAGTTTCAATCCACGCGCCCCGTGCGGGGCGCGACTTTGAATCTTGCTGCAAGATGTTCATTGTTGATGTTTCAATCCACGCGCCCCGTGCGGGGCGCGACTATCCTGTGCGACGTACTGCAAGCACGCCGTCAAGTTTCAATCCACGCGCCCCGTGCGGGGCGCGACGAGCGGGCGGCGGTAGAGGGAAACAGTTGGCATGGTTTCAATCCACGCGCCCCGTGCGGGGCGCGACAACATATAGTAATATAGGGCTAGGATCGCGCAAGTTTCAATCCACGCGCCCCGTGCGGGGCGCGACTAGAGCTAGTAATATCAAGGGCTGTAGGGATCAAGTTTCAATCCACGCGCCCCGTGCGGGGCGCGACATAATAGGCAGCATCATAGACAGCGGCGCAGGGAGTTTCAATCCACGCGCCCCGTGCGGGGCGCGACGAGTTTAACACCATCTTCCCATAATATTTTTTAAGTTTCAATCCACGCGCCCCGTGCGGGGCGCGACGCCCTATATTACTATATGTTGTGTTTTTGGGCTGGTTTCAATCCACGCGCCCCGTGCGGGGCGCGACAGTTAGATTCTGTGCCTTGTATGAGGCAGGAATTGTTTCAATCCACGCGCCCCGTGCGGGGCGCGACTCGGCAGGGTTTTCTTTTTGAGGTAGGTTGACAGTTTCAATCCACGCGCCCCGTGCGGGGCGCGACATTTCCTGCCGCATACTGCAAGCACGCCGTGATGTTTCAATCCACGCGCCCCGTGCGGGGCGCGACAAGGGTTGAAAAGCCCTATTATTGGGGCTATCTTGTTTCAATCCACGCGCCCCGTGCGGGGCGCGACTTCCTATTCCTGCCGCGCGGAAAAAGAAAGAAAAGTTTCAATCCACGCGCCCCGTGCGGGGCGCGACATAGTATAAGGCTTTTTTAGGTTTTTGCAAGTTAGTTTCAATCCACGCGCCCCGTGCGGGGCGCGACTTGCCCATATGGGCGAAAGGAAGGTACACAAAATGTTTCAATCCACGCGCCCCGTGCGGGGCGCGACGGTTTCGGTGGACTAGGCGGCCTCGGCGGTACGGGTTTCAATCCACGCGCCCCGTGCGGGGCGCGACCTTTCGTCTCCGCTTCGTAATTATCGATCGCGAGGTTTCAATCCACGCGCCCCGTGCGGGGCGCGACCCGCCTCTTCAACAGATTTGCCGTACTGCTTGAGGTTTCAATCCACGCGCCCCGTGCGGGGCGCGACGAGGCAGGGCTTGAGATTGGTATTTGATTAGGGGGGTTTCAATCCACGCGCCCCGTGCGGGGCGCGACCGCAACCGGTTCCACAAAGGGAGCCTTTTGCCACGTATTTATGGGTGTTACTCGCCACAAATACGATTTTTCTCGGCGGTTCGTCCCACGTCCCTCCTTTGGCACGGTTCTTCCGCCTATATTTTATCATGCTATTTTCTGTTCACTTCACCTTCGCACTCATAAAGAACTGCTCAGATGATGACGGCCGCCTCCAAGTCGTAAGACTCTTTGGTTCCGTAATGCTTCACCTTCGGCCCTTTATTCTTCCCGAGAAAATAAAACCGAAGGCTGTCTTCCTGCAGGTCTATGATGTCGAGCAGGGCAAGTTCCAACTGTTTGCACTGTGTTGGGTCAACTTTGCACTCAAAGACTGAATTCTGCACGCGCTGTCCATATGCGCGGCATTTCCGCGCAACCTGGCGCAGGCGCCGCCGCCCTTCGACATCGACAGTTTTGATATCGTAGGTAATCAAAACATACATGACATTCCCCTCCTACTTCCATAGGAACGGCGGATATGCGTCGAGGTCCCCGCGCAGATGGCGCGCGAGGAGCATTGCCTGCACATGCGGCACAAGTCCCCGCTTCACCTTTTCCTCCATAAAGGGATGTGTGATGCTCGTCTCCTTGTGTGCGTGCCACGCTTCAAGAATTTTCTTCCGCCCGTCGTCCGTGAGACGAACGGCGCCGCTCTCCTCGGTTTTAAAATCCTTGCGGCAAATCTTTTTCGTATTGACCATCGAAAATGCCGTGCGATCTGCCGTCGGACGAAGTTCTTCCATCATGTCGAGCGCGAGCGACTGCCGCCCAGGACGATCGCGATGCAGAAAGCCGACATAGGAATCCAGTCCGACGCCCTCGAGCGCGGATGCGACATCGTTCATGAGCAGCGCATAGAGAAAGGACAGCAGGCAGTTCATGTTGTCGAGCGGCGGTCTGCGGTTGCGTTCCGTGAAGAAGAAATCCTCCTTTTGTTTGAGAATCATATCGTCGAATAGGGAGAAGTACGCGACTGCGGCCTTCCCTTCGACGCCGCGCAGCTCTTCTAAATCCCGCGTCTTCATCACTTCACGACACGATGTTTGGAGAAATTCGCTCATACTGCTGAATTTCTCCTCGTCAATCCGCAGCGCATGATCTCTGCGTGTGCGCTCGATTGTCCAACGCGCATTATATATCTTCCCGAGGATAAAGTTCTGCGCAAGGGGCAGAGATTCCTCCTCGCTGTCCGCACGCCGGTACTGTTCTTTGCGCAAAAGGACGTTGCCGTTGGTCTTGCCGATGACGCGCGCTTGGAACCGGCCCTCCGGCGTCATGAACGTCAGCGCGATGTTGTCTTCGGCGCATTTTCTCATGAGCGCGGGACTCGCCCCCGTATAGCCAAAGGTCGTAATCTGCTCAAAGTTATGGAGCGGAAAACGCGCGAGTTCCTTATTCTCGCGGCGAACGACGACGTTATTGCCGTCGAGCGCGAGGTATGCCTCGTCCTGGTTGACATAAAGCGTGTTAAGGAGCGGTTTCATCCTTCGGCGAGCCTCCTCTCCAAATACCGTTTCGCCGACCCGAGCCGTTTCAGTTTCGGAATGCAGACCGTGCTGAGCGAACAGTTGGCGCAGCCTTTTCTCCGTTTGACCTCAGGCGTGTGTCCGCGTGCGATATACCGGCGCATCTGCGCAACCAGAACGGGAATCTGCGCTTTCAGCTCATCCGAGATGTCCACCTTGACGCGCCGGCGAATCTCTCCGTAGTAAAGAAACCCGAAGGGAATCTCTGCCGCGAGCATATCCTCGAGGCAGAGTGCCTGCAGTGTCAGCTGAAGCACATCCTCATCTCCTTCCTTCGGCTTTCCTCTCTTGTATTCGATGGGGACAACACGATATCGCCCCGCATAAGAGGGAATCGCAACGCCTGCGGTATCGGCATGGAACTCGACGACGTCGCATGCGCCGGAGATGCCGAGGCGGCCGGACGCGACGCGCATGCCGCGCACGATGATTTTACCGCCGCGCTTTTCCTTGATGTCCTCATCGTGCGCCTTTTCGTGCAGGGCATTGCCCTCAACGGTCAATACGTTCTCCTGCCAGTGCTGCTCGAGATGAATCAGCCCCCATTGGCGCGGACAAAAGGCATAATGCTGAATCTCCGAGAGCTGCAGATAGTCTTCCTCCGCATAGCCCATATCACTCGACCTTACTGCCCTCGATGTATTTTTCGATGCGAACGCCGCTGAGTGCATAGAGGGCGCTGTCGTTAAACGTATAGTCCTCGAGCGACTTTGGCATATCCACGCCGTCTTTTTTATGCCCTTCGACACTCCGATGCACTTTTGCACTTGACGCGGCACCGGTCTTATTGTGATGCTCAATCCAGTAGAACCGGTTCATCTCCATGCTGCCCTCGGGGCGTGCCGACGAAGCGTCGTTCTCAAAGATTGTGAGCAGGGCCTCCTTGACCTTGCGCGCATCCTCCTCGCTGAATCCTGTTTTTTCGGCAAGCTGGACATTGATGCTCCCCTGCACTTTGTAAACGCCGAAGTCCACACGGTACTTCATGCCCATTGTATCCGAGCCCTTCTTATCCCCCGGCTCGTTATTGACGCTCTTCGTAATCTGAACGCCCGTAATGGTGACGGGATCAAGACTGACCGCCGTATGAATGGTCACGGGGCCGCGCACGCCGACGGAGACCGCGTCCACACCGGTGCCCGCCTTGAGCGCGAATACCTGTCCGAATGCACGGACGTCAAACCATGCCTTCGCGGCTTCTTCCGCAATGAGACGAATGCGCCCTTTTTCTTTATCCTTCATTTTCAACGGTTTTTCCATCGCAGGATTGCCTTCGACACGCGAACGGATGCTGTCGTAACCGTCGTCCACGCGTTCGTTGGACTGGACGAGAATCGCCTCTCCCACATCCTGCAGACGATTGCGCAGCTTTCTCTTGAGACATACGTCGGAGATTTCTCCGTAACCGTCATAGTCCGTACGCGGTTGGTTGCCGTTTAGAGGGTCTCCGTTCGGATTTGAATGGTCCACGACGACGAACCCGATGAAATCAATTTTATTTGCTAATGCAGCCATTATACATTCTCCTCTCTCTTCTCTTCCACTTTCTGCCGATTTTCTTTCCGCTCAAGTTCCATTGCATAATTTTGGCAAGAGAACCCCAACAGGAATTTCACATCGAGCGGCGCGTCCGAACTAAAGTCTTTGTCGTCGAACAGCCAACAGATTTTATCAATCAGCTTCCTCTCTTTACCGCCATATCGTTCCCTTTTCTGTTCGTACGGAAGCAGCTTTTTCCGCAGGGTCATCCATGTCGATGCCGGACGAACCGAAAAGATTTCCATATAGCGCATCGCATTGGTCGTGCGGCTCGCAAGCTCCTCCCGACTAAACGTCGCTCGCTCCATCTGGTCCGCGACTGAAAGAAGCCGGCCAAACAGATAGGACCTGTCTTTCTTCTCCTCGTCAAGCGCCACAGTATACTCCTCCTTCACATGATTGAGCCGATTGCAGATAATGGCGCACGCCGGCTCAAGCAGCCGTCTGTGCCAACCGAAATAATCGTCAATCGCAGCTCTTTTCACCGTTCTGCTGAGCGCCATTTTTGCCATATCGAGCGGCAGCGCCTGTCCCTGCACAATGGCGCAAAAGATACGCTCCAACTCCATTTTTAATTGATTGTCACCGATATTTTCTCCATGACAGGCTTCGACCAGTCGCTTCGGTACCGGCACGCCAAAATACGCATAGGATTTTTCGGTCTCCTTGTCATAGCCGTGCTGGAGCGAGCGTCCGCAGCTGTGCCACTTCTCGATGCGCTCGATAAAG
This sequence comes from Selenomonas sp. FOBRC9, assembly GCF_000287655.1. Taxonomy (NCBI): domain Bacteria; kingdom Bacillati; phylum Bacillota; class Negativicutes; order Selenomonadales; family Selenomonadaceae; genus Selenomonas; species Selenomonas sp. FOBRC9. Next base: position 97,066 of record NZ_ALJR01000028.1, on the reverse strand, counting down.
TCCTCGCCCGCCATCTCGCTGTAATAGCAGATGGAAAGGCGTCCGGGGGTTGCGGCATCGAGAATCATGACATTGACTTGACTCGTCTCCGCCCGTTTGAATTCGGCGCGATAGCCGTCCAGAGTGCGCTTCATGGACGCTGCCCAGTCCTCCATCGTGACCGGCATCGATGGCGCTGCGTCCGCTGCCCGGCGCCGGCGCGTCATCCTTGCCGTATCGTCGAACGCGGAGGGAATTTCCTGCGCATGCCGCCCCCACGCAAGGAATACGCGCCCGTCGACGACGTACCCTTGATTGCGAATGAGCCACATGAGCGCATTCATGGCTTTTTGCGAGGTCTCATAACCGATGGAGATGCACTCGTCCGCATCGGCAAACCGACCGCGAAATGTAAAGCCTTGGCTGTCGTTGGAGGAAATGATTTTCGCGCCGTCTCCCGCGAACCGAATTCCCTTCCCGTGTTTATCCGTCACGGGGAGCATCTCTCCCGTCGCATAGCAGAGTTTTTGCTCCATATCGGAGAAGTGATGCGTAAAAAACTGCCGGTATTTCTTTTGTAAATTGGTGTCTCTCCAAAGTTCCGGACAATCGTCGCCGTCGAGCTCCACACGAAACCGCACCATCGATTTCAGCACGTCGCCGGCAGCAGCCTTAAAAATCGGAGGCTTTTCCTGTTCCTTATCCGTCCACTTTTGAAGAATCTCCCCCTTGTCGTTACAATAGAGCACCTTCTTTGCAATCAAATCGCGAATCGCATCATGCTCCGTAATGTAACGATAAACGGCGCGCACCTTAGGCTCGGCGTCCTCCGACTGCGCCCATGCCCCCAGCAGTTCCGCGTACTGCTCATAGGCGCTCTTCCGGTCTTTTTTCTTCGCCGGGACAAACGCATGATAATCCCGCGCGATGTAGGACAGGTTGTCATGCAGCGGGTGCGGCGACGGGCTGGACGTCCGCGACGCCGAATCCGGCGTACAGGGAATGAGCGTTGGCTGCTGCCCCTTATCCGACACGACCTCGGCATGAATGAGCCGTCCGCCGCCGCTCAATGTCATCTCAATCAGAGCGTTCTGCACGATATGTCCAACGGGAGGAAGGAGCGCCTTCATGCCGGCAGCGCCGACTTTGCCGGCGAACTGCTCGTTTTCGTTATAGGTTTGTACCAACTGCTCCATCCAGCTCATAGACGCCCTCCTTCCAGCTCTTTGAGTTCTTCCTCCGCAAACGTAACGCTGCTCTTGTCAAACAGCTTGGTCGTTACCTTGCGCACATCGCGGACAAGGGTGCATTCCTCGGGGCGCGGGAAGCGGAGTATGCCGTCCTTCATCATCGGCTGCCATAGCCGCACTTGGAGCATATTGCCTCCGGTCTCGTCGGCATAGTTAAACCCGTGAAACATCGTACCGAGCGGCATCTCGCCCGCGTGGTCGTAATATCCCTCGCCTTCCCCATAGGTGACGGGCTCGACATAGCCCTGACACTCGCGCGTGCCGAGGAAGATATCGCGGCGCCCGCCGCGCTCCACCATGCGCTTTGCGATGTTGTGGTGCTTATGCTCATCCCTGTCCCCTGCAAGCTCTTTGCGATGCGTATTGAATTCGAAATGCGCGCGCACTTGATAGCAAACATCGCTCAGATATTTGTAGACAGAGAGGTCATTTCCACCGCCTCCGTACTTTAACGGCTTTACACCGCGCGACTGCGTGGCAATCCGATGCATCACCCGCACCTCGTCAATCACCCAAAAGATGGTGGGCTTCCAATAGATGCTCTCCGTGATGCCCTTGAGCGCTTGATAGGTCGGCACAGAGTAGGAGGAGCGTTCGCCGCCAATCTTTGTGATGGGGTCGGTGAACAGTGCCATCCTCCCGTATACTTGGAACTCGATTCCATTTCTCATCATATCACCTCCTTAAATCATGCAGTACGCATTCTGCTGCTCCTCAAACTGCACGCCGAATGCCTCGCTGTAATATTCTTCGCGCAGCGCAATCACCCCGCTCTCCATGCGACTAATCGCCCCTAGTCTATCAAGGATTTTTATTTCGTATGAAAATAGATTGACCATGTACTGCTGTGCGCTCTTCAATCGTTTCCGATAATCCTGCCCCCACCCGACATCTTTTGATTCAAACGCCGTAATCAGCTCCTTTCCCGCAGCGTAAGGCACCAGTACAGCTTCTGCATGAGAATCTATGACTTCAAACGCCCAGCCTGCATCATGAAATGCATGAGCGAAACCGGTATGTACCGTGTCCCCGCGCTCCTTGCATACGCGCACCCCCGCATCGTTGACGGACAAGAGGTCAAGCAAGGTATTCCCATCATGCAGGGGGTAGCCCATGCGCCCCTCTATTTGCTCTTTATAAAATTTACGGAAGTATTCTTCCATCGCTTGAGGAGAAAGGATCCCATCTGCCTCCTTCTCAAACAGCAGTGCGCGCGCAATTTTTTGTCCCGCTTGTATATCCTCAAGACGGCTGAGATTTTCATCGGTAAATGCAAAGATGCGCACAGTCCCCTGCGCCAGCTCGCCGTGTCGATTGCACCGCCCTGCCGCCTGCGCAATGGAGGAAAATCCCGCAAGCGCGCGATAGACGACGGGGAACGAAACATCCACACCCGCTTCAACGAGTTGGGTACTGATGCAGATGAGCCGTCTCTCGGGGTGTTCTTTGCGGCACCTGAGTTCCTCTCGTACTTCTGCGAGGACTTTCTTACGATGTGCGGGACACATCTTCGTGCTCAGGTGTACCACGCGAATCTCTATATCAGCATCCTGAACGAGCTCAGATACCGCCTGATAGAGTTCTCGCGCCTGCTTCGTGAGATTCACAATGCAGAGCACATCGCCTTCTTCCTCCGCACTCCTGCAAATCGCCGCGGCAATATCTTCCACGGAGCTGCCTCCGTCGCGGCAACAATTTTCAATGCGTACACGGCGAAACGCCTCGAACACTTCCGATATATCCGTTGTCAGCTCGGCGCACTTCCCTGCATCGATCGGAAAATCCAGGTGTTCCAGCGGCGGCTGCGTCGCAGTGCATAGAACCGTCGTCGTCCGGCAGAAATCCTTGAGAAAGTTGATCGCAAGATTGAACATATAAGTGCATTTCACAGGCATCGTCTGTATCTCGTCAAAGATCAGTATGCTGTCCTGCAACGCGTGCAATCTTCTTATGGAACTGTTTCCGCCGGCAAAGATCGTATTGAGGAACTGCACCTGGGTCGTAAAGATCACGGGGACATCCCAGCGTTCCGTTAGGATGCGCCGCCAATCCATGCCCTCCGTGTCTTCTCCGTCATCCTCCTCTGAGATGACATTGGAGTGATGCTCTAGAACAGCCTCATCCCGGTCAAATATCTCGCGAATCTCCTTGGCATTTTGGTCGATGATAGATGTGTACGGAATCACAACGATAATCCGTTTCTTATGCCAACGCTTTGCATGTGTGAGCGCAAAACGCATACCTGCAAGCGTCTTGCCGCCGCCCGTCGGAACGGTGAGCCGATAGATGCCCGGCGTCTGCTCCGCCGCATGCAGGCAGTCGTCGCTCATCTTTTGGCGCAGCTGTGCGATGCTCTTCGCCTTTTCTTCCCGCGGGGTGGGAAAGCCCGCAATCTTCTTTTCGAGCTTTGCAGAGAACTCTTCCCAAAGGGGCTCCGTCTCCCATGCGCATGTCAGACGGTCGCCCAGTTCAAACTCCGCACTGTCCAAGCGGTCCGCATCCACGAGCATACTAAAAAGAAGCTTGATGACCATACCCCAATAGAAAAAATATATTTCATCCGACTTCTGTTTTTGTATCTGCTCATCCAACGCAGACAGCTCATGCACCGCCTTTGCAAAGAGGTTATCCAATTCCTCTTCCGAGATAATATTTTCAAAAAAATATCCAAGGTCAACACCCGTCAGTATATCCGCTTTGTCCATCCGATGTGAAAACGTATAGGCATCTTCTCTGCCGGAGGCGTTCATCAGCCCATGTTCACCAATATAATTCAAAAGTCCCGTATGATGAGAAAATATTGCAAGCGCAGCAAGCTCAATGACAAGCTGTTGGTCATCACTTTTCCCCCCGTATCGAGCCATGAGGAGCTTCCCGCCTGCCGAGGAATGGTCAACTGTGCCCTTCCTACTATAGTCGCCGGGGTGTGCATGGCTCCAAGAAAGATATTCTGCAAACGCCTCGCTGCATTTGCCTAGATCGTGCAGGATACCGATAAGATACGCTGTCGAGGAAAGCCCCGCCGCCTCGGCGGATGCCGACATCAGACCGGCAACGTGACGCAGATGCTCAGAAAGCGACTGCGCTTGGGGCGCGCCGTTTTTCCTATTCAAATCGTCTTTCTTCATATGTGCAAGATACACACGCGCCATACAAGCCTCCCTGCCGATACTTCAAATTAGTTTGGCGAAAAAACTACATCATCCGATCCATCGCCTCAAAGACGGGCAGTAAGAATGACAGTACCCCGAAGAAAATCACGAGTCCGATCACGACGATCATGATCGGCTCAGCAAGCGCCTCAATGCGCGCCGCGAGCTGTTTCGACACACGTTTACAGTAGTCCGCCGACCGTCGCAGCAGCCTCTCGAGGTCACCCGCCGTCTCCCCCGCCGCAAGCATTCCCTGCAAAAGCTGAGGGAGCTGTCCCTCCTGTGCAAGCGCATAGGCAAGCGTGCGTCCCTGCATGAGACGTTCCTCCACGCGCCCGAGCGAGCGGACGAGCACGCAGTTCCCCGCCACAGAACGTGCTAAATGCACCGCGCAGTCCAGCCGTATACCGCTGTGCATCAGGATAGCTAGAGTTCTCAGGATCATCCCCCACGCCGAAAATCGCAGAAAGCGCCCCAATACAGGCACACAAAGCAGCAACGCATCCAAATAATACCGCAGCGCAGGCACACGCACGAGCGCAATCATTCCGACGAGGAGCAAAACGGCGGCGCCGGGGACGAGGTAGGGATGAGTCGTAAATACATCCGCAGCCTGCAACAGGAGACGCGTCGGAAGCGGCGGCTCCGCCCCGAGGTCGCGCAGGAGAGAGGCAAATACCGGCAGGATAAACATCGTCATGAGCACGATCGAAAATCCCGTCGCCACGAGCAAAAAGAGCGGATACGCAAGCGCGCTTTTCATCGACTCCCGCAGCGTATGCGCCTCCGTGAGGAACGCCGCCGTCTCCGCAAAGATATGATCCAACGTGCCGCTCTCCTCTCCCGCACGAACCATGCCGACAACACTCGGTGAGAACACCCTCGGTCGGCGCTCCATCGCCTGTGACAGCGCCGTACCGCACAGCACATCCGCATGGAGCGCGGTAACAAGCCGTCCGTAAGCAGATGCGGCATCCGCCCCCGCCGCGATCTGCCCCAGCGCCTCATGAACCGGCATCCCTGCAGCCAGCAGTGCCGCCAGTTCCTCAAAGAGTGCGATGCGCTCCTCCTCCGACGGCACATCAAGGCACCATAAGCGAATGTCCCCCACGCGCAGCAGACGACGCCGCTCCTTGAGATCGACCACCGTCAGCCCCTCTGCAGCAAGACTGCGCACTGCCTTCACAGGATGCTCCGCCGTAACCGTCCCCTTGACATGTGTTCCATCCGCTGCGCACGCACGATAGGAAAACGACTTCATCGGATGCGCCCCTCTGCCCGCAGCGTCGCCTCCGCCATCGCCGCCGTCTGCATTCCCTGCGCCGCACCGCTCATCATCACGGAGTCAAGCTGCGCATAATGTCCCTGCCGAATCATATTGCGTACGGCAGTCGTCGCGCAAAGCGCTTCGATCAGCGCAACGCGCCCGCCGGACGCGCACGGCAGGAGCTGCTGTGCAAAGATGCCTGTTACCGTATCGGCAAATGCCGCACGCACGGCATCACGCACATCCGCCGGGAACATACTCTCCACGCGGAGCGCCGTCTGCGCAGCACTGCGTGTATGGAGCGTACCGAGCACGAGCACCCCCGTCGCCGCCGCCGAAAGCGCCGCCTCCATCGTCTCACGGTCGCGGATTTCGCCGATGAGCAGGATATCAGGATCCTCACGCAGCGCGCTCCGCACACCCGCCGGAAAGGATAAAAAATCGCGCCCAAGCGCTCGCTGACTAATGAACGAGCGCTTAGGCGCAAATATGTATTCCATCGGATCCTCGAGCGTCACAATATGCGCCGCCCGCGTTTGATTGATCTCCTCGAGCAGCGCCGCAATCGTCGTCGTCTTGCCCGAGCCGGTCGCCCCGCAGACGAGCGCCAGTCCTTCACGTGCCGCAGCGAGCGCACGGAGCGAAGCGGGCATCCCGATTTCCCCAGGCGTACGAATCCGCGCCGGTAAAAGGCGAAACGCAAGCGCAGGAACATCCCGTACCCTGTATACATTTCCACGAAATCGACGTCCCTCGTACTGCCACGAAAAGTCCACATCATGCTGTGCGGCAAGTACCGCCTGCTGCCCCTCAGAGAGCATCGAGGCCGTCAGCACATGCATAAAGTCTGCGGTCGGCGTCATCTCCGCCGCACACAGCACACCGTCACAGCGCATTTGTACTCGCTGATGTGCAGAGACATGGAGATCGGACGCCTCCGCCGCGATTGCCCGCCGCAGGATTTTCTCCCATTGCATCTGCTCATCCATAGAGCGCCCTCCCGACTTCATCCAGAGTCGTTTCTCCTCTGATCACCTTGACCACGCCGTCCTGCCACAGCGTCTCCACGCCGTCCTCCGCTGCCGCCGCATAGAGCGCCGCTTTGTCCTCCTCCCGCAGGATTGCGCCGCGAATGCGTTCGGAGATGGGCAGCACCTCATGGATCGCCATGCGACCGCTATAGCCCGTGCCGCGACAATGCGCGCAGCCCCGTCCGCGTGTGAGTTGCAGCCCCTCCTGATAAAACGCGCCGAGCTGTGCCGCTTCTTTTTCTCCCGGTGTATAGCGCTCACGGCAGTGCGGACAGATACGACGTACCAGCCGCTGCGCAATCACCCCCGAGAGCGTCGCCGCAAGAAGATAGCGCGGCACGCTCATTTCCGCCATGCGAAAGACCGCCGACACCGCATCCTCCGTGTGCAGCGTCGAAAAGAGCGCATGTCCCGTCAGCGCGATACGCACCGCCATCTCCGCTGTCTCTCGGTCGCGGATCTCACCGAGAAGGATCTTCTGCGCATCCTGCCGGAGCGCCGCGCGCAGTCCTGCGACAAACGTCAGCCCCGCCTCCGGGTTTACCTGTATTTGGCTCACCCCATCGATGCGCCGCTCCACAGGATCCTCGAGCGTCATGATATTACAGCTCACATCGCTGAGCGCCGCAATCGCCGCATAGAGCGTCGTCGTCTTGCCCGAGTTCATCGGTCCGCAGAGGAGGAGCAGCCCCGTCGGGCGACGAATCAGGCTTTCAAAAAGTGAGAGATTCCGCGCGGAAAAGCCCAACTCCGCACAACCGAGAAACCGCGCGTCCGCATCCATAATGCGCACAACCATCCGCTCACCGTCCATAACGGGAAGCACCGCAACACGCATATCCACAACACGCCCCTCATGCGAGTGGGAGAGCTTACCATCCTGCGGGCGGTTGCGCTTTGCCGTATCGATGCCCGCCATCACCTTGAGTCGCGCAATCACAACGGGCGCGAGCTCTCTTGGCAGATGCGGCGCAATTTCCCGCAGCAGCCCGTCCACACGCAGGCGGATACGCATCCCGCCGCCCTGAGGCTCGAGGTGGATGTCCGTCGCCCCCTCGAAAAGCCCGGCTCCTAGAATCGCGTTCACGAGCGCAACAACCGGACTGCCCTGTGCCCCACCCTCACGAGTGCCGGCGCGCAGATCACGCATCGCTGCCGCCACAAGTCTCTCCGGAAACACTTGCTCCATGGCGTCCGCCCCTTTCAGTCCGGCACATCCGTGCGCCCCGCATAGTCTACATGGAGCAGATAAAGCCCGCAGGCGGGCGCTGTTGGGCTTGCCAAACGCCGATCGTGCGCTGCAAAAATCTCGGTGAAACGGTCCGTAGAAATACGCCCCAGCCCCACATGAACGACCGTGCTCATGATATTGCGCACCATATGGTAGAGGAACCCGTTTCCGTGCATATAGCAGGAAAGCTGCCCGCCCTCCTCCTCATCGAGACGGATCTCATCCAGCGTGCGCACAGGCGACATCGGCGCGCCCCCAGCTGCACGAAATGAACTATAGTCGTGTGTGCCGACAAGCAGCCTGAGCACCGTGCGCATCGCCGCCACATCAAGGGGACGAAAGATCTGCCACGCATAATTGCGCGTAAACGGGTTCGGAACCGTACACCGCTCGATACGGTAAAGATACGCCTTGCCCGTCGAAGAGTGACGCGCACTAAAATCCCGTCCCGCCTCCCACGCTGCCATCACCGCAATATCGGGCGGCAGGAGCCCGTTCACCGCACGCGGCAGCTGCGCAACCGGAATCCGCCCGTCCGTGAAGAAATTAACCACCTGCCCATAGGCGTGTACGCCCGTATCCGTACGCCCCGCCGCCGCAAGCTCCACCGGTTCCCCGCAGACCTCCGCAAGCACCTTTTCCAGCACATTTTGTACCGCAACAACAGGCAGTGATTGTCGCTGAAACCCATGGTAACGCGTACCGTCATAGGAAAGGCGCAGTGCGATATTACGCGCACGTGCCTTCATTATCTCCACATGCTCAGGGCGCAAGATACGAGCCTCCAAGACTCACGGCACAAACACCCGCCGCCCCAGTCAAAAAGATCGCAACCGCCGCGTAGTCGAGCCGCCCTATGCGCATCTCCTTCATCCGCGTACGCCCCTCGCCACCCTGATAGCACCGTGCCTCCATCGCAAGTGCCAGCTCGTCCGCCCGGCGAAACGCCGAGAGGAATAGCGGCACGAGAATGGGCACAATCGCGCGCATTCGCCGCAGAATATTCCCCTGTTCGAAGTCCATCCCCCGCGCTTTCTGCGCCTTCATAATGCGATCCATCTCCTCAAGAAGCGTCGGCACAAAGCGCAGCGCGATCGTCATCATCATCGAAAGCTCATGCACCGGCACACCTACACGCCGCAGCGGCGACATCAGCGCCTCCAGCCCATCTGTCAGACGCAGCGGACTCGTCGTCAGCGTGAGCAGCGTGCTCAGCAAAATGAGAAGGATCAGGCGCAATCCGATATAGCCGCCGCGTGCAAGCCCCTCCCACGTCGCCGTCAACACACCAAGCCGAAACGCTTCCTCCCCCGGCGTCATAAAGAGATGAACAAAGAAGGTAAAGACAACAATCCACAGAATCGGACGAACCGAGCGCAGCTGCATCATCAGAGGCACACGAGACATCACCATCAGAACACCAACTGCGACGGAGAGGAAGGCAAATCCCGCCGGATTTTCCACAAAGAAAATAAGCAACAAGAACCCGATCAGTAAGAGGATTTTTACACGCGCATCCATGCGGTGCAGGAACGAATCCCCCGGTAAATATCTGCCGATTTGAATATCGTGAAGCAAATCTTACCACACTCCGGTTCTTGTTGCCTATAATAATGTCGTTTCTATAATATCGTTTGAATCCATGCTGTTGTTAGGGCGACACGATACACTCTCGCTCTTGGTCTCAACGGATCGGCAATGTTTCAATCCACGCGATTCAACACAAGTTGCAACGTCGCCGCCTCAAAAAACAAGCGCCCTCATCTTGGATATGACGATAGTATATCATACATAACGCAAAGGTACAAGTGTTTCAATTGCTATTCCCATAAAATTTTCAAAATCAATTGAAAAGTTCTCATGAATTTTAATCTGCGTGACTGTGTCAAGTGAAGCAAGATTTTGTAGGCAAATCGTAGACAAATCTACAAGTGCCAATCCACGCACTCGTCGGCGCGCGACCGTGCGAAGCAAATAACGCCCCAACCTGCAGATGGTTTCAATCCACACGCCGCATGCGCGGCGCGACTTGAGCGAGTTCGAACCAATCCGGGCGGCGTATGGTTTCAATCCACACGCCGCATGCGCGGCGCGACCTGCTCCGGCTCTTCCAACCGCTCCGGCTCTGCCGTTTCAATCCACACGCCGCATGCGCGGCGCGACGAGTGCATTGCGCACGTGGGGGCGGAGCTTGTCGTTTCAATCCACACGCCGCATGCGCGGCGCGACGCAAAAGGTTCCATGGAAGGTTTCTTTTGCCACATATTCGTGGGTATTACTTGCCACAAATATGTTTTTTCTCACCGTTTTGTCCCACAGCCCTCCTTCGATACGGTATTCCTATTATATTTATTACGGTATTTCCTGTTCACTCCACTTTCGCACACATAAAGAGTTACTCTAATAAAACCTATAGCAGTTTTTCCCAACGCTTCATCTGCCAAACTACTAGAAAGAGATTCCCAGTATATCGGCATTCCTCCTCACCCGCCCGCAGAGGATGCTCTCTACCGGAGGGCTCGGTCGCTCGGCGCACATTATATCTGTCCCTCAGTTTAAGTATACCCTCTAGCGCATAATCTACGCCGTCTTTTTATGCCCGGTGACACCCCGATGCGCTTTTCCGGTCGATAAGACATCAGTTTTATTGTTGTGTTCGATCCAAATAAAGTCGACGCATCTCTATTGTCCCCTTAAGACGCGCCGATGAGTCGTTGTTTTCAAACATTGTTCGTAACACCTCTTTGAGTTTCCATACAGCTTCTAGCTTCTTCGCTAAATCCGGTCTTTTCGGCAAGTCGTGCATTGATGCTCCCCTGCACTTTTGTATCCCCCAAAATCGACACGGTATTTCATGCCCATGGAATCCGCACTTTTTATCTCTTCCTCATTTTTCTATGATACCATCTCCTTAAGTTTTTCATACGTTATCACTCCGAAATCAATTATTGTAATTATTGACATCGCCTTATAGAAATATCCCATGCCTTATCGCTCCGGTTTCAATCCACGCCTCTCGTTCGAGATGCGACATCCACCCCGCATGCTTATGCGAAGCAGCGGCTCGTCTTTTCCACAAAAAAGACGACGCCCTACGCGTATTCTAGCATAGGTCAGAGACCAATGCAATTTATCTTTGTCCGCATGGCGCCCATCATTTGAAAGAAAGTACTTTTCCTGCTATAATCATCATAACATGGGAGAATAGCCCCCCTTTGACAGGAGCGCGTTCTCCGATCAGAAGGAGTAATCTTCACGATGCTGTTACACCGTAAATCCGTCGAACTGCTTGCCCCCGCCGGGTCATGGGACGCCATGACCGCGGGCATCGAAGCGGGCGCGGATGCCGTCTATCTCGGCGGCAAACATTTCAATATGCGGCTCCACGAGGGCGATTTCAATTTTGACGACGAGCGGCTGAAAGCCGCGGTCGAATACGCGCACGCGCACAACGTCGAGCTCTATGTCACGCTCAACAATCTCATCAGCAACGAGGAACTGCCCGCGCTGCGCGATTACCTCGCGTATCTCGACGAGATCCGCCCCGACGCGATCCTCGTACAGGACTTTGCCGTGCTCCAGCTCGTGCATGAAATGGGCGTCAGCGTCCCGCTGCACACGTCCGTCATGATGAATACGCACAACGAGCACGCGATTGAAAAGCTCAAGGAATACGGCATCACACGCATCGTCGTCGGCCGCGAGATGACGCTCTCCGAGCTAGCGCTCTTCCGCGAACGCACGGGCATCGAGGTCGAATACTTCATGCACGGCGACATGTGCATCTCCGAGAGCGGTCAATGCATTCACTCGGGCGTCCTCTTCGGGCAGAGCGGCAACCGCGGCCGCTGCATGAAAATCTGCCGCTGGCCGTTCGCTCTCATCGACGAGGAGACGGGCGCGGTGCTCGACGAAAACAGCCCCGGACCTTACAAGCTCGCACTCAAGGACATGTGCATGTACCGCTCCATCCCCGCGCTCATACAGGCGGGCGTCTATTCGTTCAAAATTGAGGGACGGATGCGCTCGCCCGAGTTCATCGCTCGGCTTGTCTCGACCTATCGCCGCGCCATCGACGCGTATATCGCCGATCCGAACGGATACACGACGGACGAAGAGGGCTGGCGCACGCTCTACGACAACCGCGTGCGCGACTATACGACGACGTTTGCCTTTGGTCAGCCGACTGCCGTCGACATCGGCATGACGGGCGAGCGCGAGCCGCGCTTTTTCAGCAAGGCGGTCGAGGAGGCGGGATTCGACGACGACGTACTCCGCGCAGAGGAGCCCATCCGTGCGCGCCAACCGTCGGAGCATCGACTCAGCGTGCGCGTCGGCACACCCGCGGCGGCGCGTGCGGCGATCGACGCGGGCGCCGATACGGTCTACGTCGGCGGCGAAGCGCTCCGCCCGAACCGCCCGTGGAAACTCCGCGACTACGCGGAGATCGCGGACTACGCGGGAGGAAAGACACGCGTCGTCGCCCTCACGCCGCGCACGACGATGCGGCGCGAGTGCGGCGAGATCGAACAGTTTTTCACCGCGCTCCGCGATATTCCCGTGGACGGCATCATGGTCGGCAACCTCGGCACACTGAAACTCGCGCGGTCGCTCACGACGCTCCCCGTGCAGGCGGATCACTCGTTCAACATCTTCAACCATCTCGCCGTTTCGTTCCTGCGGGAAAACGGTCTCACGATGGCGACAGCCTCCTACGAGCTCTCCTTCCGCCAACTGCGCGACATCGCAGAGAACGCCGTGCTCCCCATCGAGGCGGTCGTGCACGGTTCGTACGAGTCGATGATCTGCGACTACAATTTCCCCGCGATGTCCCTGCCCGCCTACAGCGAGCTCTCGCAGCCCGAGGTCATGGATCGGCACTACGCCTTCCGCAACGAGGCGGGCGGCGTGCATTCCATCCGCATCGACCAGTACGGGCGCAATCACATTTACTTTGCAAACGATCTCTGTCTCTATTCCTACCTTGAGAAATTCACGGGGCTCGGCGCACTGCGCATCGAAGCGCAGGACTATAGTGCCGCGCTCACGGGCGAGATCGTCCGCATCTACCGCGCCGCGCTCGACCGCCTTGCCGCAGGTGCGGACGGATACGAGGAAGCGGATTTTCAAAGGCTCAAAGAGCTCTCCCCGCGCCCGCTCGGCATCGGCACCTACCGATTCCGGCAGAGCAGAAATTCCATCTAATTCGAAAAAAGGAGCGATATGGGAACAACCTCCCGCGGCGAAACGCAATACATCGGCGCCGCCGCCATCCTCGAAAAAAAGAAGAAATACATCATGCCCTGTCTCGGGCATTTTTACAGTGAGCCGCGCCAGATCGTGCGCGGCAAGATGCAGTACCTCTACGACAGCGAGGGACGGCGCTATCTCGACTGTTTCGCCGGCGTCTCCGTCATCAACTGCGGGCACTGCAATCCCGAGATCACCGCCGCCGTCACCGCGCAGGCGGAGACTCTCCAGCACGTCTGCAACATCTACCTCACGGAGAACTTCGTCAACCTCGCCGAGCAGCTCGCGCGCATCACCCCCGGCGATCTGCAAAAGAGCTTCTTCTGCTCCACCGGCACCGAGGCGAACGAGGGCGCGGCGCTCCTCGCGCAGATCTACACGGGCAGCAGCGAGTTCCTCGCCCTGCGCGGCGGACTGCACGGGCGGACGAAGCTCACAATGAGCCTCACGGGCATCTCCATGTGGCGCACCGACCCGAATCCCGTCGGCGGCATCAACTTCGTGCCGAATCCGTACTGCTACCGCTGTCCGCACCGAAAATCGGCGGAAGCCTGCGGGCTCGACTGCGCGAACGCCCTTGAGGACACCATCAAGAACGTAACGTCCGGGCATCCCGCCGCATTCATCGCCGAGAGCATCCAGGGCAACGCGGGCATCATCGTCCCGCCCAAGGGTTATTTCAAGCGCGTGAAGGAAATCCTCGAACACTACGGCGCGCTCTTCATCGCCGACGAGGTGCAGACGGGCTTTGCGCGGACGGGCAAGATGTTCGCCATCGAGCATTTCGGCGTCGTCCCGGACATCATGACCATGGCAAAGGCGCTCGGCAACGGCGCGCCCATCAGCGCGTTCATCGCATCGGCGAAAATCGCCGACACCTATACGAAGCCCGGCGCGTCGACCCTCGGCGGCAATCCCGTCTCCAGCACGGCGGGACTTGGCGTCATCCGGTACATCGAGGAACACGACCTCATGGGCAATGCCGATGCGCGCGGCAAACAGCTCCGCAAGGGGCTAAAGGAGATTCAGCGCCGCCACCCCATCATCGGCGACGTCCGCGGTCTCGGACTCATGGTCGGCGCCGAGTTCGTCCACGCGGACAAGGAGAAATCCCCCGCCGCCGCAGAGCTGGACGCCATACTCGAATCGCTCAAAGACCGCGGCTTCATCGTCGGCAAGAACGGCGTCCGGCGCAACGTCATGGCATTCCAGCCGCCGCTCGTCATCACGGAGGAGAACGTGAACGACGTACTGAACGCACTCGAACTCACACTCACTGAGAAAGGATTCTAAGGGAAATGGCAAAAAGATTCTACGATCTGACCGTCGCAGGGTGCACGCGCACCCTCCCCATCATCAACCTCAACGAAACGCTCGCCATCGCGGGCTTCGTCATGCTCGGCGACGTCGAGCTGTGCGAATGCTGCGCGCGCGACCTCGCGAAAAAGATTCCGCAGGAGACCGACATCATCATGACCGCCGAGACCAAGGGCATCCCCCTCGCCGCCGCACTTGCACGGCAGATCGGTATGCCCTACTACGTCACAGCGCGCAAATCCGTCAAGGCATATATGGAAGATCCCATCTGGGTCGAGGACGAGTCCATCACCACCATGGGCAAACAGCGGCTCTATCTCATGAACACAGACATTGAACGCATCGAGGGCAGGAACGTGCTCCTCCTCGACGACGTCATCAGCACGGGCGGCTCCATGACCGCCCTGCGCAGTCTCGCCGAAAAGGCGGGCGGTCATGTCATCGGGCAAGCCGCCGTCCTCGCCGAGGGCAACGCAGTGAAACGAGAGGACATCATCTTCCTCGCCGAGCTGCCGCTCTTTGCCGCGGAGTAAAGGAGCGCCGTTCCTTGCATCAGTATCTTTTCTACATCGGGGACTTCCCCATCCGCGCCTACGGCGTCGTCATCTCCCTCTCCATCCTGCTCGCGACGGGTGTCGGCTACTTCCTCGCAAAGGCGGACGGCAGAGGCTATGAAAAACACGTCGCGGACATCGGCATCTACTGTGGCATCGCAGGGCTTCTCGGCGCGCGCCTGTGGGACGTGTTCTTCTTTGACTGGGATTACTACCGGCATCACCTCACAGAGCTGCTGAACGTCTGGCAGGGAGGCATGGCGATACAGGGCGGCGTCTTCCTCGGCGTCGTGGTCGGCATCCTCTACTGCCGCCGGCACCGCCTTGACACCGTGCATTTCATGGACGTCCTCGCCCCCGCCATCGTCTTTGGACAAGCGCTCGGACGCTGTGCGAACCTCCTCAACGGCGACGCATTCGGCGCGCCCACGGGCGGGAGCTTCGGCATCCTCTATCCCGAGAGCACACTCGCCTACCACACCTACGGCGCACAGGCGCTCTGGCCCGCAGAGGTATGGGAAGGACAGCTCGACATCGTTATCTTTGCCCTCCTCCTCGCGTTCCGCGCCTACGGACACGCGCGCGGACAGTGTTTCGCCCTCTACGTCATGCTGTATAGCGGCGTGCGCTTCCTCCTCGAATATTTCCGCGGGGACTACACGGAGAAATACCTCGGACTCTTCACCAGCGCGCAGACGGGCGCCCTCGCATTCGGACTCCTCGCCCTCGCGACGTTCATATGGCTCGGTTTTCGAAAAGAAAAGGAGACCGTGCCCGCCGAACCGCACGCCCCCGAAGAGCGGCGAAAAAAAGGGAAACATAGGAAATAACGGAGGTATTTATATGCAGCTCGTTTACCCTGCAGTCTTTTATCCCGATCCGGATTCTACCGCATATTGTGTGACCGTCCCCGATCTTCCAGGCTGTGTGACGGGTGGAAATTCGCTTGCCGAAGCGATTGCCATGGGGGAAGATGCGGCTTCCGGATGGATTCTAGGCGAGATTGAGGACGGAAAAGAAGCGCCCCCTGCGAGCAATTTCAGCGATATTCGTCCCGATCCCGATATTGGAGAGGGGTTCGTCAGCCTCCTCTCTCTCGATATGGATGCATACGCCGCGAAGTATGGGAAAAAATCCGTACGCAAGAATCTCACGATTCCCGCGTGGCTCGATACGTTCGCCGCACAGAAAAAACTCAACATCTCAAAAGTCCTGCAGGATGCGCTCACCGAACTCTATCAAAAAGAAGCCGCCGTATAACACGACAAAACGGGGCGATTGCACTTTGATTCGTGCAATCGCCCCGTTTTCGTTTACCGAAATATTATATTACCGCTTCATGTTAATCAGCGTCTCGAGCATCTCGTCGGAGACGGTAATGATCTTCGAGTTCGACTGGAAGCCGCGCTGTGTGATGATCATGTCGGAGAACTGATCGGCGATGTCGACGTTCGACATCTCGAGAGCGGACGGTGTCATACTCACGCCAAGATCATTCGCTGTCTTGATATTTGCAGGGCCTGAGTTATTCGACTCCTGATAGAGGCTTCCGCCCATCTTCGTGAGACCCGTAGCATTGTTGAATTGTGCGACTGCGATCTGCGCCTCTGCCTGGCGGACATTATTGTCATATGTCCCAGTAATCACACCCGACTGATCAATAGAGACACTGGTTAGAACGCCCTTCTTATGCCCGTTCGTCGTGCCGACAATCGTATTATTGCCGACATACTGGGTAAGCCCCGCTAGATTACAAGTGATTGACCCATCATCCGCACCTGCATGCGTCGTCGCAATAGAGGCTGTGCCACTCTCGTATCTACCTTTTGTCGTAAACTTCAAATCTTCAATCGTTGAGAACCGCATCGTCGTTATGGTGCCGTCCTCTTCTTCGTACTGATACGTCTTACGCCCATTACCAAAAAGCATCTTCCACTCATTTTCACCTTTTTTCGTAAAGAGCATTGGAATACGATGTGAACCGCCACGACTGTCATATGTCGTGATATTGGTCACATAGGAAGGATAGTAATCGCCGCCAACCTTATAGCCCTGTCCCGGAAGCCCCTCAACGCTCGTCCCGTCATCAAGGGAGAGCGTTACACTTTTCACAACACCTCTGCGTGCAACAGCCGCGACGTTGCCGTCAGAAGCCCGCCCTTTTCTCACATAGTTTTGTACTGCCTTATTGACATCTACATCACCGTCGGCTGCTTCCAATGTATCTGACTGACCGTTGTCACAGTTAATTTGAGCACCTGTTTGTGCTGTCATTTCTTTAATTTTTAGGTTTAGTGTAAACGTATCCCCATGCTTATATGTGCCGCTCGGCGGCGCAGGAACGATAACGTTCGGAATTGGAGGGGTTGCCGTTTCAAATTCCAGTTCGATTGTTCCGTCTTTTTTTAACGTTGCCGTTTTGATCGTTCCCGTAACCTTATACGTTCCCCCCACTTTGTAAGTTCCATTGTCTACAGAAGTAAGCGGAAGTGTAGTACCGGATGTAGCAAATCGTGTAACGGGATCGTCATCCTTTCCCGTACCGCCTTCCAATACCATTTTCTTGATCTGCCCTGCCGCTGATTGTGTCACAGAGTCAACGGTAGACGTCCAAAGTTTTTTTCCACTCAAAGATATTCCAGCCGCAGCCGATTGAAAATTATAATCTGCCGTACTGTCTACCGTAATCTTTGTTCCAGCCGTTGTAGCAACAGAAACGGACGGCTTTCCATCCTCCGGCGGCGGAGTATAATCCGTGACATTCTCAGTCGTTCCGTCTGCATAACGAACCACAACACTCTTAACGATAGAGCGTTTTGTGCTTGCATTCAGGTTATTGGTATAGGTTGCCGTCGTCGTCGGCTCAGAGTTCATGGACTTTCCCTTGGGAATCTTAATGTTTCCTACATTCCCCGATGTGATGAGCTTCCCTTCACTATTTGCCATCCATCCCTGCACATAGTGACCGCTGCCCGGCATGACGTAATTTCCGTCGGCATCGAACTCGAACGCACCGTTGCGCGTGTAGTAGGTCTCGTTCCCCTTCTTCACGACGAATGTACCATTTCCCGAAAGCGCGACATCGGTGTTTTTTCCCGTCGATTGTGCAACGCCATCGTTAAAAAGGAGATCGACGCTCGACACGCTCGTACCGAGACCAATCTGCTTTGGGTTCGTCCCACCGACCGTCGTTCCGGGCGAGGACGCGCCCGAAAGGTTCTGCGAGATCATATCGGCGAACGTCACGCGGCTCGCCTTAAAACCCGTCGTGTTGACGTTCGCGATGTTGTTGCCGATGACATCCATTCGTGTCTGATGGGATTTCAGCCCCGAGACACCCGAAAACATAGAACGCATCATAATGAATCAACCTTCCTTTTCTGCGGCACGCTGCTTCACTCGTTCAGCAGCCAAGAGCTCCCCCGAAGGTCCGGCTCAGAGTATTGCCGCGCTGTCAATGTTCGTGAAAATATTGTCTTTCGCATGTTCGCCGTCGAGCACTGTAATGACGGTACGCTTTGGTACCGCGAGTACGAACGCGGTATCGTTCATCAGGATGAGCGCCTGCCGTGCCCCCTTCGCCGCCATGCGATCCACCATGCCGTCAAGGCGTTCGAGTTCCTGCGGTGAGAGCACGATCTCGCGCTCCTCAAGCCGTCGCACGGCGTGCCGTGAAAAATTCACACGCCGCTCCGATGCCGCAAGCACGTCGGCAAAGCTTGTCCGTGCATCCCCACGCTCCTCTGTTTTCCCCCTGAGATCCTGCGGCATCCCTGCCGATAATGCACTGAGCGTATGCGGAACAGACATTGTTTTCATTCCTCCACCTCCCGTATTTTATAACATAAATTATAACATGTTTTCTCTATACTAAATATATCGTTGTTTTTATTTTTAACATAAGTATGTATGTTTATTTTGATATTTATTTATGAGATATACCTCACTATGGTTCTCGTCATACTATGTTATATGATGTTTTCGTATGATATATATAGAGGTGGTAGTATGACAGGAAAATTGATCATCACGAAAAAGCCCCCGAAGGGCGAGGACGGCTATAAGATTTTTTCCATTCGCATTAAGGAGGAAATCTTCGACGGCATCGAAGAGCTGTCCGCAAAGACGGGACGTTCACGCAACGAGCTGATCGGTATGCTTCTGGAGTTCGGGCTGAGCAATTCCGAAGTCAGCACAGGGCGCTGACGATATAAAACGCTTTCTTATTCTTTATAAAAAAATCTGCACACGAAAACGCCGGCGGCAAAGGATAAAACCTTCGCCGCCGGCGTTTTTCCAACAATATAGTTTTTACAAAATCAATGTTCCGCTGTGTCCTGCAGTTCCTCGACACGCACGATCCGCGTGCATATCCGCTTCGCAAGATGCTCGTTGTGCGTGATGACAATGAGCGTCATATCGTGCGCCGCCGCTTGCGTTTGTATCACCGACCAGATCTGTGCCTGTGTGATGGGGTCGAGACTCGCCGTGATCTCATCCGCGATGAGGACGCGCGTCGCAGGATTCAGCGCACGCAGGATCGAGAGACGCTGCAGCTGCCCGCCTGAGAGTTCGTGTGGGAAGCGGGAACGCCAATGTTCCTCTGCACCCATGGCGGTGAAGAGTTCGGCGGGAATGTCCCACGCCTCGGAGAGTGTTTTTGCCAGTTTCCAACGCGGATCCATGGCTTTCTCCGGGTGCTGATAGACGAGCTGCACGGGGCAGTAGCCGCTCCGCAGGATTGGATTCCCGCCCAGCGTGATCCTGCCTTCCTGCATCGGCAGATAGCCCGCGAGTAGGAGTGCAAGCGTGCTTTTCCCGTAGCCGCTCGGTCCGAGCAGTGCGACACGCTCGCCGCGTGCGATCTCGAGCGAAACATGGCGCAGAACAGGTGCGGCGCTCCCATATCGATAGGAAACATTCTGTATGGACAGCATTTACGCACCTCCCGCTGCGGTCATCCGCGCCACTTCCTCTGCCGTATAGCAGGCAAATCCATTCTGCGGCAGCGCATGGTACAGCGCCCGCGTATAGGGATGCGCGAGCGCCGTACCGTCTCCGCGAAATGCCGCCGCCGGAACCATATCGACACTGCGGCCTTCGTAAAATACGGCAACCGTATCCGCAACGAGGGTGGCAAGATCAATATCATGCGTGATCAACAGTACACCTTTGCCCGTATCCGCGAGTTCCCGCAGAATCTGCAGTGCCTCGGCGGCGCTCCGGGCATCCATCCCGGGCGTCGGCTCATCGGCAATAATAAGCGCGGCGTCCGTCATCACAGCGGTCGAAAAGAGCACACGCCGCGCCATCCCGCCCGAAAGCTGAAACGGATACAGCGCGGTGACATGCTCCTCCAAATGCAGGCGGCGCAGTGTCGCCTCCATATTCTCCTGCGTCCCATGCAGCCCGCGAATCTGTGTGCCGACGCGCATGAGCGGGTCGAGATAGGTTACGGACTGCGGAATCAGCGCGATCTCCTGCCCGCGCAATACCTTTTGACGCGCGGCATCAAGAGGTGCGCCGCAGTAGCGCATCTCTCCGCTCATCACGGCATTGTAGGGCAGAATCCCGAGCACGGCGTGCGCGAGCAGACTTTTGCCCGAACCGCTCGCCCCGACGACCGCGATGATCTCACCGCGGTGCAGGCGCAGACTGACGTCGCTGACGCCTGACGAGAGCGTGTGTGTCAGCGCGTTCCGATACATGCGGAAGGATACCGAGAGGTGCTCGACCTCTAAAAGAATCTCACCGGTCATACGCATCCCCTCCTACGCCTGCACGCGCTGCGGGTCAATGATCTCGCGCAGTGCGGTACCCAACCGGTCAAACAGCAATACGACAACGAGCAGCAAAAATCCCGGGAAAAACGCCAGCCACCACATGCCGAGGGCAAGGTAGCGCATTGATTCCGAAAGGATAATGCCGATCGCAGGCATGTCGAGCGGCAGCCCGTAGCCAAGGAAGCTCACCGCCGCCTCATGCATGATGGCGTGGGGAAAGAGCAGTACCAGACCGATGATATACTGCGGCAGAACATGCGGCACGAAATGCCGCCGCGCCACGGTCAGCCACGAGTGCCCGTAATGCCGCGCCGCCATGATGTACGGCTCCGTACGGAGCTGCATGACCTCGGCGCGGATCACGCGCGTGAGCCGCGGCCAGTGCGTCACGACGATCCCGGTGGAAACGCCCGCAACACCGCCGCCGAGCATGACCGAAATCATGAGGATCAAAAGGATGTGCGGAATCCCCATGCAGAGATCCACGAGCCAGAGGACGACCTGATCTACTTTCCCTCCAAAGGCGGCGGACAGCGTGCCGAGCAGCAGCGCAATACACGAGCTGAAGAACGCCGCGCCGAACCCGATTTGCAAACTGATGGACATCCCCTTGACCGAGCGGGCAAACATATCCCGCCCCATATTGTCCGTACCGAAGAGGTGCGACATTGACGGCGCGAGATTCTTCTGCCCGTAGTTCACCGCATAGGCACTCTCCGGCATCGTAACGCCCCAGAGGAACAGCCCGGCGAGAAAGACCGCCGCGAGCACGGCAAAGATCAAATACCGTCGGCGCAGGTTCAGCCCTCCTGCCGCGGACAGTGTCAAAGCCTTCATCATGACGCCCCCCTCCCCTCACGCAGGCGGGGGTCGGCGATGCCGTAGAGGATGTTCGCAATGAGATTGCCTGCAAAGACAAATATCGCGCTGAAGATCGCGATGCCGAGCAGCAGCGAGAGATCGCCGCGCAGTCCCGCCAGCGTCACCGTACCGCCGAGCCCGGGATAGGAAAACACCGTCTCCGCGAGGATCGCGCCGCCGAACAGCTCGTTGAACGACGCAAACTGCAAGGTAATCGCAGGCAAGGCGATATTGCGCAGACCATGCCGCCGCACGCGCTGCCACAGGGATTCGCCGCGCGCCTCGGCAAAGAGCATATAGTTCGTACTCATCACCTCGAGCAGCTTTTCCCGGGTTTGGAGTGTGATCGAGGAGATGCCCGTCACACTGAGTGTGAGCGCGGGCAGAATCAGATGCCGAATCTGATCCGCCATCGTCACCTCCTCATGCAGTTTCCCGATGGGCGCCGCGAGCGCGAGTGGGAACCACTGCAGCTGAACGGAAAAAATCATCAAAAAGAGCAGCCCGAGCCAAAAAATCGGCACGGACACGCAGAGCAGGGAAAATCCTTGAATCGCCTTATCGAGCACACTGTCGCGGTACATCCCCGCCAATACACCAAGCACAAAGCCAATGATGCCCGAGAGCGCCCACGCCGTCATCATGAGGAGCAGCGTCAAGCGAAACTTTTCCCCAATGACTTCGAGCACAGGCGCACGGTAGATGAAGGACATGCCGAAGTCCCCGTGCAGGATATGCCCGCCCCACAAAAGGAAGCGGTCGAGCGGCGGGCGGTCAAAGCCCCAATACGCCGCAACCAGCGCGTGCTGCTCCGCCGACGCCGTCTTATTCGCGAAGTACGCGTCGATCGGATCGATCGGCGAGTGCGCCAGCAGGATAAAGCTGACAATGCTCACGGCGATCAACAGCAGTACCAGCCGCAGCGTGCTGCGTCCGAGGAGTCGTGCCATATGCGTCGTCATCGCTTACTTCCACTGCCATTCGTCGATATTGGCGAGGATGCCCATGCCCTGCCCGCGCTCGCCGACATGGAGCGTTCCAATATCGAGACGTTCATTGACGAAATACGGCACCTGCACCGTTGCAATCCAGAGATACGGGAGATCGACCTTCGGCCCGGTCACGCCGTCCCACTGTGCCGCCTTGAACTCGCGCAGCGCCTCCTCGTTCGATGTTGCCGCCATTGCCTTATCGATATGTGTATCGACCGCAGCGTTATGATAGACCGCGGGGTTGTTGATGACATTGACGCCGATCTGAGACGAATGGAAGTAGTTATAGAGCGCCTGCGGCGTGTAGTCGCCGAACGCCCACGTCGTCGGGATGTTCCGCGCAACCTTGCGCGCCTCCGACCACGGCGTTGACTTCGCGATGATATTGATGCCGAGCTTCTTTGCATCGTCGGCGAGCGCAACCGCCGTGTTGTAGCGCTGCAGATCGTTCGCGCGCCCGTTGATGACGAACTCCGCCTTGACACCGTTCTTCTCGCGGATGCCGTCCCCGTCCGTGTCCTTCCAGCCCGCATCCTCGAGGATCTGCTTTGCCTCATCCACGCGGTTGTCAGGCTCCTGCAGATCGTTGTTCGCCCATGCAAGCGCCTCGGCAAAGTTCATCGTCGGCTTTGCAAATCCGCCGAGCCCGTTATCGATGATCGTCTTGCGGTCGATGCCGATGTTCAGCGCACGGCGGATCGCGGGATCGCTCGTAACATTATTTCCGATGAGCACACCGTTTTCGTCATGCTCCGGTACCTGCGGCAGATTAATGCAAAAACTGTCGATCGAGTCCATGAGCACGAGGTTCATATGCGGCACGCTTGCGCCTGCAAATTCGGGCGGCGCAAAGATCAGATCCACCTGCCCCGACTGCGCCGCCGCGAGCACCGCGTCGTCGCCGAGGTTCAGCACTGTGACCTTTTTCAGCTTCGGCTTCTCCCCATAGTAATACTCGTTCGGCTCCATGATGAGCTGCTGTTCCTTTTGGAACGAGACCACCTTCCACGGACCACTGCCCACGGGCGCCGTTGCATAGCCCTCCTTGTAGGCATGTTTCGGCACGATGCCGAGGCTCGCCGCCGTCTCGAGGAACACTGACCACGGCTTCGTCAGCGTGAACTCCACCTGCGTATTCGACAGCGCACGCGCGGACGCCAGCGCCGTCAGATCCACGGCGCCACCGGCAGCCTTTGCCGTCTCATAGGTGAATACGACGTCCTCCGCCGTCACCGGCGTCCCGTCCGAGAATTTCGCATCATCGCGCAGCGTAAAGACATACTGCATCCCATCGGGCGACTGCTTGACCTCCGTCGCGAGCTCCTTCACGAGATTGTTGTCGCGATCGTGCCCCATGAGCGCGCTGTGAAACGGATCGGGTCCCCACAGCCCCCAACCTGCCGTCGGGTCAAAGCCCTCGCCGACCATGTATTTACCGACAGAGATAACGATTTCCCCCTTATCGGCGCGTTCATTCTTCGCCCGGTCGCTTCCTCCGCAGCCGACTGCGAGCAGCATCAGCGCCGCCATCAAACACATACAAAGCTTTTTCATTAATAATCCTTTCTTCAAATCCTATGAATTTTACGTCTTTTCGAATGTCGAAAGCATCTTCCCTCCTTTGACATGCCCGATATGGGCACAGTTTCGACATTGCTCCGGCTTTTTCAGTCTCATCTTCCATAGTATTTTAACATGTTTTGACAAATCGTCAATCATTGAAAATGAAAATCTATAAATTCGTTGTTCAAATGATTCTGCATGTCGAAAATCGACCGAAACATTTTTGCAGCCCTATTCATCCTATGTTATAATCAATGAAAATATTTCTCCCTCTGTGCAAAGGAGTACATGATGGCGACGAACGACACGAAAAACGCGGCACAGATTCTCGCAAAGACGTCCCTCGCAGCGGGAATGAACGATGAGGATCTCGAGGAGCTGCTCGCCTCCGCCGAGGTGGCGCTGCGCACCTACCCAAAAGGCGCGATGATTTTTCACGACGGTGATATGCCGCACTCGCTCTATATCCTGCTCGAGGGCGAGGTACATATCCTCAAGGACACCTACTCGGGGCGCCAAATCTTTATCTCGGAGATCGATCATCCGGGGGATATGTTCGGTGAGGTCTATGAAGTCCTGCGCCGTCCATATGACATGTATGTCCGTGCCGTGACGAAGGTGCGTCTGCTTGAGGTGTCGAGTCACCTATTCACGCTCGATGTCGGCGCTGCACCGCATCGCAGTGCGCTCATCGTCCAGCGCAATCTCATGAAAATCTTTGCAGGCAAGGCGTACGCAATGCACACGAAACTCAAGATTCTCGCGAGCGGCACCCTGCGCGAAAAGATTGTGCGTTACCTCTTCCCCCATGTGGATGCAGAAGGCAACGTAACGCTCACTGTCAGCCGTGAATTTATCGCCGCATATCTTGCCGTCAGCCGCCCATCCCTCTCGCGCGAGTTGAGCACCATGCAGCGCGAAGGCATCATTGAGGCAACGGGACGCAAAATCCGCGTGCTCGACATGGATGTATTCGAATCGTATTTGTGACAACAAAAAAGCGCTTGTACCAACGCATCATTACGTTGATACAAGCGCCTTTTCATTGGTTCGATGCTAGGACACCGCTAGGCACCAAAATCCCGTGTTCAGAGGAAACCTAAGTGACGCGGAAGTTTCGATGCATAGCTAGGCATGAGGAGAATACAAGCGAAGGCGTAGTTAAAGAGCTACGTCGAGCGCAGGATTCGACGAATAACGACGCTAGGCGCGAAAATCCCGTACGCAAAGCCGTACAGTAAGTGACGTGCAAGATTTGATGCAGGGCTAGGAATTGAGGAGAATGCGAGGAAGGCGTAGATGCAACCTACGTCGACGAAGCATTCGACGATATGACGCCGCCATGCGCAAATATCGCACGTCACGCCTATCGAGCGCCGCAGGTTCCTGTTAAAGCCCTACAATCCTCATCCTTATTCGTCATGCCGAGTTCACGCAACAGCTCCATGTCCTCTGCAATCGTTGTGCCGGAGGTGGTGAGCATGTTACCGGTGATGGATGCGGATGCGCCCGCCTTGAACGCGGTTGCACCATTCTCGGGGAGGAGCTTGCGTCCCGCACCGAGGCGGACGTTCGCCGTCGGATTAATGAAGCGGAAGATCGCAATCGTGCGCAGGATCTCGTCGCCCGAGAGCGGCTCGAGATGCTCGAGCGCAGTTCCGGGGATCGCCATGAGGGAGTTGAGCGGGATGGACTCGATGCCGAGCTCTTGGAGCGCGAACGCCATCTCGAAGCGGTCGTCCCATGTCTCGCCCATGCCGATAATGCCGCCGGAGCAGACGCAGAGCCCTTCCGCCTGCGCGTCCTTGATCGTACGGATGCGGTCGGCATAGGTGTGCGTCGTGCAGATTTCAGGGAAATAGCGCTCGGAGGTCTCGATGTTGTGATGATAGCTCGTCACGCCGATCTCGCGGAGACGGCGGAGCTGGATGCGCGAGAGGAGTCCGTGCGAGGCGCAGAGGTCGATCGTAAGCGTGCGCTTGATCTCCTTGTAGGTATCGATCGCCTGTTCAAATTCTTTGCCGCTGAGCGCACCGCCCGAGGTGACGATGGAGAAGCGGTTCGCGCCCGCGTCCTGGTTCGCCTTTGCGTGCGCGATGATCTCCTCCTGCGGGAGGAAGCTGTAGGTCTCGACGCCCGTCTTGTGGCACGCCGCCTGCGCGCAGTATTTGCAGTTCTCGCCGCAGCGCCCGCTGCGCCCGTTCACGATGGTGCACAGATCGATATGGTTGCCGCAGAACTGCCGCTGAAGGCGGTATGCCCCCTCCTTGAGCTCTTCGAGCGGAGCTTCGAGGAACAGCGATCGGTCAGTGTCGCGTCCCAGACGATAGCCCGCGATGATCTTTTGTGTAAGTTCTGCGATATATCCTTTGCGCATACAAAAATCCCTGCCTTATCATAAGTAATTTTTATCTTGCTTATTATAAAACAGGAATCGTATCCCGTCAACTAAATATTTAGTTTACCGTTTACTTTTTCACATATTTTCGAAGAGTTCCCGCAGCTCCGCATGAACGCGGGCGTCGTGCACGCAGACCTCGTTGATGAAATCCGTAAGATACTCCGAAAAGATGCCCTCGCGCACGCAGAGAGCGCGCAGTGCCGCCTTGCTCTCCTCCGGTGCGACGCCGTACTCGATGCGATGCAGGAGTCGTGCGAGTTCCCGCCGCATCTCCAGTGTAAAAAGCAGCTTTAGATTCGCGCCCGCCGCCGTACTGCGCTCTGCACGCACGAGCCATGTGCGCGTCGAGAGGTCGTCATTGACATTTGCGAAGCCCTCACGCGCCCATTCCTCCCCCGCCGAGAGATCGTCGTCCCGATCGCCGGGCGTAAAGTGAATTTCCTTATAGAGCGCGTCGTTCAGGAGGCGCACGATCTCGGGCTTGGCATAGAGCCTACGCTCGCCGCGCACGGGGAAATCACCCGCGCGCAGGAGGTCGAGCATGCCGTGGTAGCGCACGTTCGGATAGCTCGTGTAGAGCGCCCCCGTCTCCTTGAGCCTGCGGTTCAGCGCCATGAGGACGTCGTAGGGTTCGTGTGCGAACTCGAGCGCAAACTCCGCGATGATCCGGTCGAACATTTCCTCGGGGAACGGCAGAATTTCTTTTTGCCAGTCCGTCACATGCCAGTGTATCCGAAGCGGCGCGAGCGTTTCATGTGCCGCGACCTCTTCGTAAGGCGTGACGGCATGAATCTCGGCGTTCGGGTAAAGCGCGCGCAGATGCGCGAGCCGCTCCGATCCGTCGATAATGAGGATCGTCAACCGCTCGGGGCTTTCGGTCAGCAGCTCCGCCAAATCCGTTTTCACAATGCAAAGTCTCCGCGTTCTGCCCAGATACGCGCAATCGCTTCCTCGGCGGCACGCAGATATGCCGCCTCGTCCATCAGCGGCGACGTCTCCACCTGCGCACGGAGTGCCGCGCGTCCCGCGCGCACCTCGCCGATGCGTCCCGCGAGATCGACGGCGATCTGCTCATAGGCGCGTTCGTCCGCGCCGATCCACTCCGTATGTCCCGCCGCCGTGAGGATGCTCGCCCCGAGACGAGACGCATGGGTCTCTCCGCGCAGGGAGACGACAGGAACGCCCATGTAGAGCGCGGTCGCCGTGGACGCGCCGCCCGCATAGGGGAATGTGTCGAGCGCGATGTCGATGTCGCCGTAATCCGCGAGATAGTCCTGCCTGCCGGGGCGCACGAAGATGCGTTTCATCGGCATCTTCATACCGTCAAGCATCTCAAGGATAGTTGTCACGCGCAGGGGACTGTCCACGGCATCTTGGAGCACGAGGCGCGATTTCGGCACCTTTTTGAGGATGCGCTCCCACATCTTCAGAACCGCTTCATTGATTTTCATAAAGTTCTGCAGAACGCCGAAGGTCACGGGCTCATCTACGGGGCGCGCGGAGACCTCCGCGGCGCGCATCCCGGCGGTCGGGGTCATGACAAACGCGTACGGGAGACGCAGCAGCTCCTCGCTGTAAAACTCCTCCGTCCCCGTCGGCGAGAGTACTTCGTCTGTCAGGAAGCCGTCGACAAAGGACACCCCCGTCGTCGCGAACCAGCCGATGCCCGAGATCTGCACGGGCGCGGGACGGCGCGCGAGCACCATGAGCGTCATGCCGCCCTCGGTATGTCCGCCGAGGTCGATGAGCACGTCGATCTCATCAGTGCGAATGCACTCCGCCTGCTCCTCGATGGAGATGTTCTCAAGAGACGCATAGCGTACGTCGGCGCGCAGGGACTCCGTGAACGCATCCGCACGGTCGCTGAGGGCATAGGCGTAAACATCGTATTTTTCCCTGAGGCCGCGCATCAGCCCCGCGTAAAAGAGCGATGAGGACGAATCGAGGAAATGCGGTGCGATAAAGCCGATGCGCAGACGCTCATGCCGTACGTTCTCACGCGGTGCAAGCGGTTCTTCGTGGCGGTAGAGCGTCGCGTACATGTCGAACTGCGCCTTGAGCTCCTTCGGCGTGAGGTTCGGCACGGCATGGCAGAGGTAGAGGTAGTTGGAGAAGTGCTCGCGCTGACTCCGCAGAAATTTATCCTCCGTCGCCGCTTCAAAATACGAGGCGAGCGCGCCCTCCGTATCGGCGAGCGCACCGCAGCACGCGCCCATCATCTCGGAGAAGCGCCACTGTTCCTCGTCGGGGATCTCGTTGTTGCGGCGCATGTGCAGGATCGCTTCAATCGCCTCATAGATGTATCCCGTGTGAATATCCTCGCGAATCGCGCTGTAGTCCTCCATCCAACTCATTGCTCTTTTTTCCTTTCCAGTCTAAAAAATGCGATTTCAGGCGGGCATCCGATGCGCAGAGGAAACCAGCTTCCGTTGCCCACGTGCACGTAGCCGTAGTTGTCGCCGATGCGCACCATGCCGCGCGTGTATTTGAATACGGGGAACAGCGGAATCCCGAGGAAGCCGAACTGGCTCCCATGGGTATGCCCCGTCAGCGTCAGCGGTACATTGCCGCGTGCCGCCGCGTCGTCGATGAACTCCGGGTGATGCGCGAGCAGGACGGTCACGGCATCCGGCGGGACATCCGCCATCGCCGCCTTGAAAAACGCCGTTTTTTCCGCATAAAATCCATCCCCGCGCGCAAAGGGATAATCGACGCCCGCAATATAGATGCCGCGCCCCGCGACGCGCTTCGCGCCGTTCAGCACAACGTGGACACGTCCTTCGCGCGCCATCGCGTTCACAATGCGCCGCCCGTCATGATAGTACTCATGATTGCCGATGCAGTACCAAATGCCGTTCGAATAATCTCCGACATGTGCGGCAAGCGTCTCTGCCGCCGCCTCATTTTGACGTTCGTCGTCGAAGAGATCACCCGTCACGGCGAGGAGATCCGCGCCGCGCGCGGCGACCTCCCCGAGCAGATGCTCAAAATCCTCCACGGAAAAATAGGGTCCCAGATGCATGTCGCTGATCTGCGCGATGACGATGCCCTCCGCCTCGTGCGGGAGCCGCGCGATGGGAATCGTATAGTCGTTTTGTACCGTATGCAGGCGCTCGAAGAACGCGCCGTATCCGCTGAGCAGCAGCCCTACCGCAGGATAGGCGGCAGCACCCGTGAGCATCCTCCGCCGCGCGGGATCATACGGCGCGGCGAGCAGTCTGCGCCGCAGATACCGCAGTGTGACGCCCGCGACGACCGCCGCAAGCGTAATGCACTGCGCCGTAAAGAGCAGAATGATGAGAAACGCGACCGCCGCGCCCCATCCGTGCATGAATGCGTTTCGGATGAAGAGGATCAGACTGCCGATACCGAGGATGTCAAACGCCGTAACGCCGAGACGCGCAAAGAACAGCCGACGCCCCGCGGCGATATAGCGCAGGAAATACAGCGACGCGCCGAGGATCAGACCGACCGCTCCGATGAGGATCAACGTGAATATGAGCAAGGACGCCCCTTTCTACACGAACTCAGATGCCGGTCAGCACCGAGACGAGCGGGATGGTCGCCACCGAGATCATCGTCGAGAGCGCGATGATCTCCGTCATGAGCGGATAGGCGACCTTGTTGTAGAGCAGCGCGACCATCGCGACCATGCCGCCCGTCGGTGCAGCGACGATGACGAGACTGCACCCGAGGATATACGGATTCGTGACGAAGAGTTTCATGATGAGGAGCAGCGGAATCGGGAGCACGACCGCTTTCAAAAAGGTATAGAGGAGCAATTTCCGATCCGTCAGCATGTGGCGCACGTGGATGTCCTTGAGCGATGCGCCGATCATCATCATCGCGAGCGGCGCAGTGAGCGCGCCGATCATCGTGAACGCCTGCATGAGCAGCAGCGGCGTTTGAATTTCGGCGAAATAGATAATGCACGCAATCAGCGACGCGACGATGCCGGGGTTGAGCAGCATACGGATGAGGTCGGCGCCGCGCCGCTTATGTATGCTGATGGACGACACGCCGTAAACGAAGAAGAGCAGATTGACGGGGATGAAGAAGAGCGTCATATAGACGACCGCCTGATCGCCATAGACGCCCTGCACGAGCGGCAGTCCCATAAAGAGCGAGTTGTTGAACCAGAACGAGAGGTTCACCGCGCCGCGCAGACGCCCGCGGAAGCGCAGGATGAGCGGCAGCAGGAAACCGACGATGCACATCATTGCGAGCAGTACGGCATACGCCGTATAGGTCTCGATGACCTGCGAGAGCCCCATATGCTCCTCCGCGTGCATCGCGGCGGAGATGATGAGAGACGGACACGCGATGTTGACAATCAGCGAGGAAAACTGTTCCTGATTGTTCGGAATGATGATGTTGTACCGCCGTGCAAGCGCGCCCGCAAAGATCATCAGAAAAAATACGACCATCTGGCCTAAAATGAGCATCTGAAATTACCTTCTTTATATTCCATTCCCCAAAAATTTAATGCCGTTCATCCAAAAGAGGCTTTAAGAATTGCCCCGTGTAGGATTCTTTGACCTTGACGATCTGCTCGGGCGTTCCCTTCGCCACAACGGTACCGCCGCGTACGCCGCCCTCGGGACCAAGGTCGATAACATAGTCCGCCGCCTTGATGACGTCGAGGTTGTGCTCGATCACGACGACCGTATCCCCGCCGTCTACGAGACGCTGGAGGATGACGAGCAGCTTATGAATATCCGCCGCGTGCAGTCCCGTCGTCGGCTCGTCGAGGATGTAGAGCGTCTTGCCCGTGCTGCGCTTGGCGAGCTCCGTCGCGAGCTTGACGCGCTGTGCCTCGCCGCCCGAGAGCGTCGTCGCGGGCTGCCCGAGCCGGATGTAGCCGAGCCCGACGTCGCGAATGATCTCGAGTTTGCGCGCGATGCGCGGGACATTTTGAAAGAACTCCACCGCCTCGTCGATCGTCATGTCGAGTACCTCTGCGATGGTCTTGCCCTTGTAATGTACCTCCAGCGTCTCGCGGTTGTAGCGTGCGCCCTTGCAGACCTCGCACGGGACGTAGACGTCCGGGAGGAACTGCATCTCGATCTTGAGGATGCCGTCGCCGCGGCACGCCTCACAGCGCCCGCCCTTGACGTTGAAGCTGAACCGCCCCGCCTTGTAGCCGCGCATCCGCGACTCGGAGACCTGGCTGAACAGGTCGCGGATCGCGTCGAACACGCCCGTATAGGTCGCGGGGTTCGAGCGCGGCGTTCGCCCGATCGGCTGCTGGTCGATGTTGATCACCTTGTCGATGTGCTCAAGCCCCTTGATTTTTTTATGCTTGCCGGGCTTTCCCTTCGCTCGGTAGAGGCGCGAGGCGACGCCGCGGTAGAGGATCTCGTTGACGAGCGTGGACTTGCCCGAGCCGGAGACGCCCGTGACGAGCGTCAGCGTTCCGAGCGGGAATTTCACGTTGATATTCTTGAGGTTGTTCTCCTGCGCGCCGACGATTTCGAGTACGTTTCCGTTCCCCTTGCGCCGCGTATCGGGCACGGGGATGAATTTTTTCCGCGAGAGATACGCGCCCGTCACGGATGCGGGTACCTGCATGATCTCCTGTGCCGTTCCCTCCGCGACGACCTCTCCGCCGTGTTCGCCCGCGCCGGGGCCGATGTCGATGATGTGATCGGCGGCATACATCGTGTCCTCGTCGTGCTCGACGACGATGAGCGTGTTGCCGAGGTCGCGCAGGTGCCGGAGCGTCGCGAGCAGGCGGTTGTTGTCACGCTGATGCAGACCGATGCTCGGCTCGTCGAGGATGTAGAGCACGCCCATCAGCCCCGAGCCGATCTGCGTCGCGAGCCGGATGCGCTGTGCCTCTCCGCCCGAGAGTGTCCCCGCCGCGCGCGAGAGCGTTAGATAATCAAGCCCCACATCGAGCAGGAAATGCAGACGCGCGTGGATTTCCTTGAGTATCTCCACGGCAATCTTCGCCTCGCGCGGACTGAACTCCTGTGCCGCCGCCGTGAGAAAATCATCCGCCTCGTGAATGGTCAGCGCGGTGAGCTCCGCGATGTTCTTCCCGCCAATCGTGACGGCAAGCGTCTCGGGCTTCAGACGTGCGCCCCGGCACGCCGTACACGGCGTATCCGTCATGTAGTCCTCGTAGCTCTCGCGCATCTCCTCGGAGTCCGTCTCGCGGTAGCGGCGCGCGAGCGCGGGCAGAACCCCCTCGAACGGGACGTTGTACTCCTTCTCCTCGCCGAACATGTTGACATAGCGAAAGGAGACATATTCGTCGGGCGCGCCGTGCAGCAGAAGATGCTGCGTCTTTTTGTCCATGCGGTTCCACTGCGTGTGAACGTCGTAGTCATGCGCTTCGAGGAGCGCAGAGATCGCGCGCATACTGTAGGAGTTCGGGTTCTTTGAGAGCGGCGCAAATACGCCGTCCGCAACGCTGAGCGTCGGGTCGGGCAGGACGAGTTCGGGATCAAATTCCTTATGACTGCCGAGTCCCGTGCAGACGGGGCACGCGCCGAACGGGCTGTTGAACGAGAACATGCGCGGCGCGATCTCAGGCAGAGAGATGCCGCAGTCCACGCAGGCAAAGTTCTCGCTGAACATCAGCAGCTCGCCGTCTACGATCTGCACATAGACGACGCCGCCGCCCGCGCGCAGTGCCGTCTCGAGGGAGTCCGTCAGGCGGCTCTCCATGCCTGCGCGCACGACGAGACGGTCGACGACCACCTCGATGGTATGTTTCTTCTGCTTTTCAAGTGTGATTTCCTCGCCGAGGTCGCGCACTTCGCCGTCGATGCGGACGCGCACATAGCCGTCGCGGCGCATTTGGTCAAGGACCTTGCGGTGCTCGCCCTTTTTCCCTCGCACGAGCTGCGCCATGATGAGCAGCTTCGTCCCCTCGGGCAGAACTTTAATCTGATCCACCATCTGATCGACGCTCTGCTGTGCGATGGGCTTGCCGCAGCTCGGGCAGTGCGGACACCCCACGCGCGCATAGAGCAGGCGCAGGTAGTCGTAGATCTCCGTGACCGTGCCGACCGTGGATCGCGGATTGTGGCTCGTGGTCTTTTGGTCGATCGAAATCGCGGGCGACAATCCTTCTATATTATCCACATCGGGCTTGTCCATCTGCCCGAGAAACTGCCGCGCATAGGCGGACAGCGACTCGACGTAGCGGCGCTGCCCTTCGGCGTAGATCGTGTCGAACGCGAGCGAGGATTTCCCCGAGCCGGAGAGCCCCGTCACGACGACGAGTTTGTCGCGCGGAATTTCGACATTGATATTCTTGAGGTTATGGGCGCGTGCCCCCTCTATCTTAATGCTTTCGTTCATATTTTCCCCTATTTTTTCTTTGGAAGTTCGCCCTCCAATTCGACAATCATATCGCGCAGTTCCGCCGCCCGCTCAAATTCGAGGGCGCGCGACGCCTGCTGCATTTCGCGCAGGAGACTCTTGACGAGGTTTTCCCGCTCCTTTTTGCCGAGTTTCTTCTTTTTCCCGTTCTTTTTCCCATAGGGCGCAGTCCCCTCGGCTGCGACCAATGTCATCTCGATGAGCGGGACGACGGGCTTGACGATGGTCTTGGGCACGATGCCGTGTTCTTTATTGTAGGCTTCCTGTATCTCGCGGCGGCGCTCCGTCTCGTCGATCGCGCGCCGCATGGAGCCGGTCACGACGTCGCCGTACATGATGACATGCCCGCTCGCGTTGCGCGCGGCGCGTCCGATGGTCTGGATGAGCGAGGTGTCGGAGCGCAGGAAGCCCTCCTTGTCCGCGTCGAGGATCGCGATGAGCGAGACCTCCGGCATATCGAGTCCCTCACGCAGGAGGTTGATGCCGACGAGGACGTCGAACTCGCCCGCGCGCAGGTCGTGAATGATCTCCGCACGCTCGATGGTCGCGATGTCGGAGTGGAGGTAGCGCACCTTCACCCCCGCCTCGCGCAGGTAGTCGGTCAAATGCTCCGCCATGCGCTTCGTCAGCGTCGTGACGAGCACGCGCTCCCGGCGTTCGATGCGCAGACGAATCTCTGAGAGCAGATCGTCGATCTGCCCGTCGAGCGGGCGCACCTCGACAACGGGGTCGAGCAGCCCCGTCGGGCGGATGATCTGCTGCGTTACCTGCTGCGCCTGCTGCATCTCGTATTTCCCGGGCGTCGCCGAGACGTAGACGATCTGATTGACACGCGCCGCGAACTCGTCGAACGTCAGCGGGCGGTTGTCGAATGCCGATGGCAGGCGAAACCCGTTGTCAACGAGCGAGACCTTACGGCTGCGGTCGCCGCCGTACATCGCGTGAATCTGCGGCAAGGTCACATGGGACTCGTCGATCATGATGAGAAAGTCCTCGGGGAAGTAGTCGAGCAGCGTGTACGGCGTCTCCCCCGCTTTGCGGTGCGTTAGATGCCGTGAGTAGTTCTCGATGCCGGAGCAGTAGCCCATCTCCTGCATCATCTCGAGGTCGTAATTCGTCCGTTGCTCGAGCCGCTGTGCCTCGAGAAGTTTCCCCTCGCCCTTGAGCATGGCAAGCTGCTCTTCGAGTTCCGTGCGGATATCCGCCATCGCGATTTTCATATCCTCGTCCTCGGTGACGTAATGCGACGCGGGAAAGACCATCGAATGCAGGCGTTCTCCGTAGATTTCACCCGAGACTACGTCGAACTCGATGATGCGCTCCACCTCGTCGCCGAACATCTCGATGCGCACGCCGCGGTTGTTGTACCCCGCGGGGAAGATCTCTACGACGTCGCCGCGCACGCGGAACCGTCCGCGCTCAAAGGCGATATCGTTGCGCTCGTAGCGGATGGAGACGAGTTTTTGCAGAATCTCCTCGCGCGGGATCGTCTGCCCCTTGTGCACGGAGAGCACCATCTCGTGATAGCTCTCCGGCGAACCGAGACCGTAGATGCAGGAGACGCTCGCCACGATGATGACGTCGCGCCGCTCGAACAGCGAGCAGGTCGCGGAGTGGCGCAGCTCGTCGATCTCGTCGTTGATGGACGCGTCCTTCTCGATGTAGGTGTCCGTCTGCGCGATGTACGCCTCCGGCTGATAGTAATCATAGTAGCTGACGAAGTAGCCGACGTAATTATTTGGAAAGAACGATTTGAACTCGCTCGCGAGCTGCGCGGCAAGCGTCTTGTTGTGCGCGATGACGAGCGTCGGACGCTGCACGCGCTCAATGACCTTTGCCATCGTGTAGGTCTTGCCCGTGCCCGTCGCGCCGAGCAGCACCTGCGCCGTCTGCCCGTTCTCAATGCCGCCCGCAAGATCGGCGATCGCATGCGGCTGATCCCCCATCGGCTCAAAGGGCGCAACAACCTTGAACGGGATCTCCTCCCCCAAATTCGTCGTATTGAGTTTTGGAACCGTCGCCATCACACGCCCTCCTTTATGCCGCTTCGTAAAAAATCATTTCTCCATTATACGATTTAAGGATACGAATAGCAATAGACAGCCATAGAAAAAGCCGGAAGAGCGCAGAAAGGCACATTGGCGCCATGGTTTATCGCCAAAATTTGAGCGCCGGCGTTTCATTTGTTGACAAAAGGGGCAGGCTGTAATAAGATAGAAAAGCTATTTTTGAACGGGTACCTTGGGGAGGTTAATTTTTATATGAGTACAAATGAGAAGCTGCGCAACATTGCGATCATCGCACACGTTGACCACGGCAAGACGACACTGGTCGATGCGATGCTGCGTCAGAGTCATGTGTTCCGCTCGAACGAGCAGGTCGGCGAGCGCGTGATGGACTCGGGCGACATTGAGCGCGAGCGCGGCATTACGATTCTTTCGAAAAACACGGCGATTCTCTACGACGGCATCAAGATCAACATCGTGGATACACCAGGTCACGCGGATTTCGGCGGCGAGGTGGAGCGCGTCCTGAATATGGTGGACGGTGTCCTGCTCCTCGTGGACGCGTTCGAGGGGCCTATGCCGCAGACGAAATATGTGCTGCGCAAGGCGCTGGAGCAAAAGCTCAAGCCCATCGTTGTCATCAATAAAATTGACCGTCCGGATCAGCGTGTGGATGATGTATACGACGAAGTGCTCGAGCTCTTCATGGAGCTCGATGCGGACGACGATCAGCTCGACTTCCCCGTGATCTATGCGACGGCGCGCGACGGCATTGCAAAGTTCAACATGGAGGACGAGAGCGACAGCCTGGAGCCGCTGATGCAGACGATTGTGAAGGAGATTCCCGCGCCGCAGGGCGACGCCGAGGGGCCTTTGCAAATGATGGTGACGACGCTGGAGGCGGACGACTATGTCGGCCGTGTGGCGATCGGGCGCATCATCCGAGGCTCCGTCCGCCCGAATCAAAATGTGGTCGTCATCAGCGGCGATCATGAGACGAAGGCAAAGGTCGGCAAGGTCTATGTCTATCAGGGGCTCAAGCGCGTAGATGTGACCGAGGCGGGCATGGGCGAGATCGTCGCCCTGACAGGTCTCGGCGATGTGAGCATCGGCTACACAGTCGCGGATGCGGAGAATCCGGAGGCGCTGCCGACCATCAATATCGACGAGCCGACGCTCTCCATGACGTTCGGCGTCAACACGAGTCCGTTCGCGGGACGCGAGGGACAGTTCGTGACGTCGCGTCATCTGCGCGACCGCCTCTTTAAGGAAATCGAGACAAACGTCGCCATGCACGTCGAGGAGACGGACTCGGCGGACGTGTTCAAGGTCTCGGGACGCGGCGAGCTGCATCTCTCGATTTTGATTGAGCAGATGCGCCGCGAGGGTTACGAGCTGCAGGTCGGCAAGCCCGAGGTGGTCTACAAGACCATCAACGGACAACGCTGCGAGCCGATGGAGAATCTGACTGTCGAAGTGCCGCAAGAGTACATGGGCGCCGTCATGGAGGCGCTCGGCACACGCAAGGCGGAGCTGTCGAATATGACGGAGCTCTCGGGTTACATCCGCATGGAGTTCTTCATTCCCGCGCGCGGACTGATCGGCTTCCGCTCTGAACTCCTCACGAGCACAAAGGGCAACGGCATCATGAACCATATCTTCCACGGCTATGTCCCCTACAAGGGAGATATGAGCGGGCGTTCGCACGGTTCGCTGGTAGCGTTCGAGCAGGGAGAGACGACGGGCTACGGCATTTTCTCCCTCCAAGACCGCGGCACGATGTTCATCTCGCCGGGACAGCAAGTCTACGAGGGTATGATCGTCGGCGAGAACTCGCGCGACATCGACATGGACATCAATCCGTGCAAGAAGAAAAATGTCACGAATATGCGCACCTCGGCATCGGATGAGGCGATCCGCCTCACCCCGCCGCGCATCCTGAGTCTCGAGCAGGCGCTTGAATACATCAACGACGACGAGCTCGTCGAGGTGACACCGGAGAACATCCGTCTGCGCAAGGCAATTCTCGACCGTACGGCACGCGGACGCGCGGCAAAGAACGCACGCAAATAAAAGATACGTCAAACAACACACAAAAAGAGGATACTGCACGAATGATCCGTGCAGTATCCTCTTTTCTCTTTGATTGATGCTGTGCTTAGAGTGCGCTGACCTCCGCCGCTGTCATGATCTCAACGACGGTGATATCCTTAACCGTATTGAGGTCAAGGAATCCGCCCGAATCAAGCTGCACAACAGGCATTGCAGTGACACGCGACTCGTCGATATAAACGATACGCCCTGCCGTGCCGTCCGAAAGTCGCAGCCAACAGCCGTTGAGGGCGGCGTTGAGCTTGCGCATGAAGAGCACCGCGTATTCCGAGTCGAGTTTCCCATCGAGCACGTCCGCATAGAGCACCTTAAACACCTCGAACGGTGCGCGCTTTTGTGCGTAGGCGCGGCTCGACGCCATGGCATCGTAGCTGTCGAGGACGGCAAGCACGCGCCCAAATGTCGATATCTGCTCTCCCTGAAGCGCCGACGGATAGCCCGATCCGTCGCTGCGCTCATGGTGCTGAATAATGCCGTTCATCAGGTCACTGCGCCCTGCGAGAGGGCTGCCCTCAACGAGCTTAAAGCTGTCCACGACATGATTCTTCATGAGGTCAAACTCCTCGTCTGTGAGTTTTCCCTTCTTTTCCAAAATTTCATGCGGGATAAACTGTTTTCCTATATCGAGGAAGAGCCCTGCAAGCACAAGATTTTGACGATCAATGCCCGAGAGGTGCATCCATTTTGCCATCAGTCCACCGAGAATGGCGAGATGCACGCAATGGTGAATGTTGTAGTCTCCCTCTTGGTTCATACTGTAAATCATGGAGACGGCAGTCGCCCCCTCCTTGTAGAGGTCGCGCAGGCGCTGACTTGCCATGACAGGCTGAAGGATGTCCATGTTGAGCTTGCCCGTGAGTGCCGCATCCGCAAAGAGTTTTTCCATTTCTCCGTAGACGAATTTGTAGTCCTCTTCATATTTGGTATCTACGAGGGCATCGCGCTCCGGCAGCACGGTAATATTAAAGAGCGGCGCCTCTTCCTCGGCGGAAGAACGCTCTTCCTTTGCCTTTTTCTCCTTTTGGACGGCGCTCAGAATACTGTCCTCATCGACATAAACTGACGCAACCTCCTTTTCCTTCAGAAGGTTGATCATCTCACGGTTGAGAACGGTTCCGCCCTCAATGAGTACAACGTCCGTGTCTCCCTCGTAGACCGTACGACCGATCAGCATGTCCGGCAAGAGGCTCCGGACGGCAAACGCTTTTAACATAATGGCTTTCTCTCCCTTTTCCTGTTGTGTAAAATTCCCCGATTTATTTTACAACGATGTTCACGAGCTTCTTCGGCACGCAGATGACCTTTACGACGGTCTTTCCCGCGGTCAGTTCCTTTGCCCGCGGCAACTCCACGACGATCCGCTCCATCGATTCCCTGTCAAGATCGGCGGCGATCTTCACGCGGTCGCGCACTTTCCCGTTGATTTGGAGAACAACTTCGATCTCATCCTGTACCAACGCTCCTTCGTCATACTGCGGCCACGACTGCGCGTGAACGTTCCCTGTAAAGAGCCGCGACCAAAGTTCCGCCGTAATATGCGGCGCAAAGGGTGCGAGCATGCGCACAAGTGCAGAGGCTGCCTCCCGTGCCAGTCCCGGATGCAGTGCACGGTCTTGGAAGGCATAAAATGCATTGACCAGCTCCATAACGGAGGAGATCGCCGTGTTGAACATGAATCGGTCGCGTACATCCTCCGTGACCTTCTTCACGGTACTGTGGAGTACACGGCGCAGCTCCGTCTCCTCGGTACTAAGGGCGTCGGTATCATAGGCATCGGATGCCGATCGGATCGTCTCCTCAAACTGCCCCAGGATGCGCCATACGCGGCTGAGGAAGCGGAACGCCCCCTCGACGCCCTGATCGCTCCAGTCGAGGTCACGCTCGACGGGCGCGGCGAAGAGGATAAAAAGGCGCGCCGTATCTGCGCCGTAGCGATCAATGATCTCTTCAGGCGAGACGACGTTGCCGAGCGACTTGGACATCTTCGCGCCATCCTTGATCACCATGCCCTGCGTCAGGAGGTTCGTGAACGGCTCGTCGAAGTCGAGCATCTCCGCGTCGCGCAGCACCTTTGTAAAGAAGCGTGCATAGAGGAGATGCAGAATCGCGTGCTCGATGCCGCCGATGTACTGATCGACCGGCGCCCAGTAGTTCACGGCATCGCGGTCAAACGGACGTTCCGCATTGTGCGGGTCAGCGTAGCGGAAGTAATACCACGACGAGCAGATGAACGTATCCATCGTATCCGTCTCGCGCGTCGCGTCGCCGCCGCATTTGGGGCACTTGCAGTGCAGGAAGCTCTCGCTGCTCGAGAGCGGCGACACCGCTCCCTGTGCGAACGAGACGTCTTCGGGCAGCCGCACGGGAAGTTCGTTCTCGGGGACGAGTACCTCTCCGCACTGCGGACAGTTCACAATCGGAATCGGTGCCCCCCAGTATCGCTGACGCGAGATCAGCCAATCGCGCAGGCGATAGTTGACGCGGCGTTTCCCGAAGCCGCGTTCCTCCGCCTCGTCCATGATCGCCGACATTGCCGCGTGCATCTCCATCCCCGTGAACCTGCCGGAGTTCACGAGCACGCCGTCCTTTTCGACGTATGCCTCGGTCATCTCGTCAATGTTCAGCGCGCGATCCTTTGGCTGCAAGGTAAGAATCTTTCGGATGCCGTACTTTGTCGCGAACATCCAATCGCGCTGATCACCCGACGGCACGCCCATAACCGCGCCCGTGCCGTATTCGAAGAGGACGTAGTTCGTGATCCAGATCTCCACCTGCGCCCCGTTGAACGGATTCGTGCAGTAAACGCCGGTGAAGATGCCCTCCTTCTCCGACTCGCTCGAGGCGCGCTCGATGTCCGACTGTCTGCGCACGCGCGTGCAGAATGCACGAATCTCGTCCGCCTTTGGATTGCCCTCACAGATCTTCTCCACGAGCGGATGCTCCGGCGCGAGCGCAAGGAACGTAATGCCGAACG
Source organism: Selenomonas sp. FOBRC9 (assembly GCF_000287655.1). Classification (NCBI taxonomy): domain Bacteria; kingdom Bacillati; phylum Bacillota; class Negativicutes; order Selenomonadales; family Selenomonadaceae; genus Selenomonas; species Selenomonas sp. FOBRC9. The sequence goes on along the minus strand of NZ_ALJR01000028.1, from coordinate 56,008 downwards.
CCGTATCGGGGCGTGTCGTATAAACGGGAATCTCCGTATCAAGGGCGGGGGCAGGCAGTTGGAATTCCAGTCCCTCGCTGCGCCCGATCCAGTTCTCCTGCATTGTCTTGACGCGCTCCGGCCATCCCGGCAGCTTGTCAAGGTCGGCAAGCAGCTCGTCCGCATAGTCCGTGATCTTGAAGAACCACTGCGCGAGATTTTTCTTCTGCACCTCGGACTTGCAGCGCCAGCATTTCCCGTCCTCTACCTGTTCGTTCGCGAGCACCGTGCCGCAGGTATCGCACCAGTTGACCGACGCTTCCTTCTTATAGGCAAGTCCCTTTTTATAAAAGAGTTCGAAAATCCACTGCGTCCAGCGGTAGTAATCCTCGCGGCAAGTCACGACCTCGCGATCCCAATCGTAGGAGAGCCCCATCGCGCGCTGCTGGCGCTTCATATTCTCGATGTTCGCATACGTCCACGCAGCAGGATGCACACTGTTCTTGATCGCCGCATTCTCGGCGGGCATCCCGAAAGAGTCGAAGCCCATCGGATGCAGTACATTGTATCCCGCCATCGTGCGGAACCGCGCCACAACATCCCCGATCGAATAGTTGCGGACATGACCCATATGGAGGTTGCCCGAAGGATACGGAAACATCTCCAGTACATAGTATTTCGGTTTTGCGGGATCCTGCTGCGTCCGATAGCTATGCTCCTTGTCCCATATCTCCTGCCACTTTGCCTCAATTTCCTGCGGGCAATATCTCTCCACGTTCCTCGTGCTCCTCCCAATATCAAACGGCAAAACTGCGTCCCCGTGAACGCGGCTCATAGCTCTCTCATCATCATATATAGATGTAATACATTATACCTTAAAGCCATGGAAAGCGTCAATCGCTATTCCTATCACACAGCAAAAATAATTAGGACTTTTTTCTTATATTTCTTTTCATGCATACATGTTATGGCTGCAGTGCATCCCATGCATTTTTATGCTATAATAGACAGAATTATCGACTGTAACAAAAAGGGGGATTTTCGCTTGGACGCGTATCTTTCAGGCGTCGCTGCGCACGCAGGCCCCGCACTTGCTGTTTTCTGCGCGGCATTCATTCAGTCCATTACCGGATTTGGTCTCGTCATCATTGCCGCGCCCCTGCTCATGTTCTTTTACGAGCCAAAGCTCACCGTCCCCATCATGCTGCTCATCGCTTGCAGCAGCAATTCGGTACAGGGTTTTCTCATGCGGCGCCGGGCAAACTATCCGCTCATCGGCACGCTCTATCTCGGTATGCTGCTCGGTCAGCCCTTCGGATTTTTCTTCTTTACCTACATCTCGAACGACGCGCTCAAGGTATTCATTAATGTCGTCGTTCTGCTGACCCTCCTCCTCATGCACGTCTCTCACCGGCGCATCACCCAGTGCCGCCGCAACACGATCATCACGGGAATGCTCTCGGGGTTCACCGCCATCACGACGGGAATGGGCGGTCTCCCTTTCCTCATCTATCTCGCATATACCGAAATGCCCGCAAACGTTTTTCGCGCGACCTGCTTCATCTATTTTTTCCTCGGCAACGCGACCTCGCTCGTCAGCTATCTCGTCGGCGGCTACCCGCTTACGGATGCGTTCAATCAGTTTCTCTATCTCCTGCCTGCGCTCGTCACGGGTATCGTCGCCGGACATTTCTCCATGCGCTATATCCCCGCATCTTTCTTCCGTAAATTTATCTTCGTCATCCTCTACAGCGCCTCGATCTACACGATTATCTCAATCGTGGGGAAATCACTTTGATGCCATAAAAAACGCGACCAATTGGTCGCGTTTTTATACGGTACATTTCTCAGCGAATCGAACGAAGAACCGCTTCCAATTCATCAAAGCGCCGTCCTAGGCTCTCTCCGAGCTCTGCCGCTTTTTCGATGGACGCGCCGGAACTTTGAACTGCGCTCAGCGCACTGTCGAGATTCCGACGCAGGGTCTCGATCTGTCCGTCAAAACCGTGTTCAAAGTTCTCAACTTTCTCCTCAAACTCCTGATTCGTCGCAAGCATTTTGTCAATCTCCTGCACATCGCGCAGGAGCTGCGTAATCGCCTCATCGGAAGCCTCCAGGCGTTCGCGCGTATTCTCGGAGAGTTTTCGCACCTCTCCCGCCACAACGGCAAACCCGCGTCCCGCCTCGCCCGCACGAGCAGCTTCGATCGCCGCGTTGAGTGCGAGGAGATTGATCTGTGCCGAGATCTCCGTAATCATCTGCATAACCTGTTCGATCTTTTTTGTGCTCTCTGTGAGGGTCTGCAGCTTTGGTGTAATCTCAGCGTTGCGGCCAAGGAGTTCTTTGGTCATATCCCCCTGCCCGCCGAGACTGCTGCTCAGCGTCCCCACAAGTTCCGAAACATTTCCGGCGCTCTCGGAGACACGCATCATCGTCTCCGCCAGCCCCGCCATTTGGCTTCGATAGGAAGCGAACTCACCAATGATGCCGTCCTTCAAATCGCCGATAATCTGCATGTGGGTGATTTCACGCGTGAGGAACGACTTTTGACAGTCTGCATAGATCGTCGGAAAATGATCCAGATAATTATCTTCAAATTTTTCACCGGACATCCGATAAAAGAAAATTGCCGTCAATGTCTCGTTGAGGTGTACTCCCGAGATTTCGCCAAGTGCGGAATACCCTGCCACAGGAATGCCCGCGAAGAGATCTGCACCCGCCAGTTCGGCCGAAAAAACGAGCCGCCGCGACACACAGTCGTTGAGCACCGCACCGATCGGCGTCGGTTTTCCCTTTGCAAACGCGCGATAATCCGCTTTGAGTGTTTCGATGAGCTTGGTTCGACGCACCAAACGAATTTCTTCACCTGCCGTGATATCGCAGTAAAGGCGCAGGCTCTTGGTCTTCTCATCGATGCTGTGCAGTGCCCGGATACAAAGTTCGCGTCCGATGCGCGTTGCAAAATTATAACCTGCCATAGCATCTATAAGCCCGGAGATGTCGGAAACATGCAGCTCTTTCATCAGCACTTCGGCAAACGATACAGGATGCCCGTCAGCATCTGCAACAGTATCCACAGTGCGGAATGTCGAATCTGACCCGATGACCGTCCACTTCTTCCCCGTATCCTCTACCGCCTGCGTCTTAAATATTGCATAGCGGTAACTTTCGGCAAGCTTGACAACAAGAACAGCCGCATGGTTCTCAAGAACCTTTTTCCCGTCGTAGATGTAGGTATGCGAGAAATCCAGCGCACCGCCCGCACTGCCGCCAATGTAGGGACAAGGCAAAATTCCTGCGTCATAGATCCCCTTGAGCACAAAGGATTCGCATGAACTCACCCCGTCGACATAAACGAAGGCGAACGTATCGTCAAAACGTACCGGAAACGGAATACTCTCGTGACGCAGATCTTCACGTATGCGCCGGGTACGCTCTGCCGGTGTGAGCTCGGACACGCCCCGCCGCATGTCGTCGTTATGCAGAGAGAGCGTCAGCATGTGCGACTGCACGATCATCCGCTGAGAGAACGCCTGCAGCAGGATCTTTGCACGCCCTTCCTTCGCATCTAAGTAATAGGAACGCGATCCCTGCTCATAGGCAAGCTCCCCGCAGGTCGTCATGAGAAGGATCTTCACATTCGGCGGTGACGCGGCGGATACGGCGCGTGAGACGTCCTCCATCGAAAGATCCGCCGAAACGAATCCCAAAACAACGGCAGGTCCGCCCGGCAAGTCATACAGTTCCCGCAGCCGCTCCGCCGTCAACTCCGCGCGCGAAAGATACGCCGTTCTGATGTCTGCGCCGCCGACCGACGCCCCGAGTCCCTCAAAGGGTACGTGTGCTTTGACAGGCGCATCTTTGGGCGCATTCCCGGACGTCAGCGGCTTTGCCTTGATCCGATCCGCGAGCGATACTTCCGACTCCTCTTTTTTCTTCCCCAAAAAACCGAACATATTTACTTCCTCCCTCTCTCTGTTTTCCTTATTATATCACGTCAGCGCGTGCGGTGCAAAACGCGATAGACGAGCATCGGCACGATGAGCATCGGTATGCCGAGATAGAGTGCGGCACGCAGCTCGGGCGTAAAGACCATGAACACGAGACAGAGCACCTGCGCCCAAATGCCGAAGAGCGTCACATAGGGGAACAGCGGCATACGGTAGCGCAGCAGAGAGACCTCGCCCCGTGCCTCGAGTGTGCGCCGCCGCCGATATTGGCTCCAGCAGATCGAGATCCACGTCGCCGCCCCCGAGAATCCGGAGAGTGCGAGCAGATAAGTGTAAAGTGCAGCATGGGGGTTTGCCGCATAGATGCCGATGACCACCCAGCAAAAGGCGATGGATGCATAGATCGCACGCGAAGGAATTCCCTTCCCGTTCAGCCCGCCGAGTATCCGCGGTGCCATCCCCATCGTCGCGAGGGCGTGAACCGTGCGTGCCGCACCGTACAGCCCCGAGTTCGAGCAAGAAACTGCCGCTGTGAGCACCACGAGAGAGAAGAACGCCGCAAGCTGCGAAAATCCATGTGCCTCGAGCGCCGCTGCAAACACACTCTCCGTGAGCGTTGCCCGATCCCACGGCAGAATGGAGATGAGCAGCGTAATGGGAACGATGTAGAGCGCGATGATGCGCCACGTCACATTGCGCACTGCGAACGGAATGCTGCGCGCGGGATCCGCTGTCTCCCCCGCCGCAAGCCCGATGATCTCCGCCCCCTGGAAGTTGACAAGGATAATGACCATCGTGAGCGCGATGCTCCAATATCCATGCGGAGCAAAGCCCCCGCTCCCGAGAAGGATGCGCGTGCCGATAAAGCCCTCCTCCCCGATGAGTCCGAGACAAATGAGGAGCGCAACGATACTGAACGCCACGAGCGCAAGAATCTTGCAGAGCGAGAGCCAAAACTCGCTCTCTCCAAATTTATCCACACGGAACAGATTGATGACCGTCACGATGAGTCCGAAGAATACTGCCCACCAAATTGTCCCGACCTCGGGCAGGAATGAGTTCATGATGATGCCCGCCGCAATCATCTCGGAGGGCACATAGGAGACCCACGTCACCCAGTACGACCACCCGACACCGCACGCCCACGCCGCCGAAATATTTTCCCGCGCATAGACAACAAACGAACCGGACAGCGGTTTCTCTACCGCAAGTTCCGCGAGACAGAGCATAACCGCGAGGACGATGAGTCCACCGAGCAGATACGAGATCACGGATGCAGGTCCCGCCTGCTCGATCACATAGCCCGTACCGAGAAAATATCCGCTCCCAATGACACCGCCGATGGAGATGAGCTGAAGATGCCGATGCTTCAGCTTCCGCTGCATGGTCGATTCGCTCATTGCCTTGATAACACAACCTTTCTTCGCATTTGAACACAGTCCTTAAAAAAACCGCTTTCATCATACTACAAGACCGCGGCGATTACTATCATTTATTTGACAAAAACGTAAATTTTTATTATGATTTGATTATCCATAGTTAAGGAGGCCGTTACATTATGAAATTTAGAGCCTTATTGCTTGCACTCGCCCTCGTTTTCGGCACTGCGGGAATTTCTTCTGCTGCCGTCACCGACCACCGCGAGACTGCGGTAAACCTCTCCGTCGCCTATCCCGTGCTCAGTCTTGACGACACGGCTGCCGCAGATCGCATCAACGCCGATATCCGGGCGTTCGCGGAAAGCTACCGCGCGCAGTTTGAGAGCGGCGCATTCTACCGCGGTGAGCTCGGCTATCGCGTCCATCTCGACGACGACAATTTCCTCTCCGTGACGTTTTCCGACCTGCGCTATGCCCTGCGCGAGAACACGCCCGTGCGCCGTGACTACGGCTTCGTCTATTATAAAAAGACGGGGCAGAGGCTCCCGCTCGCGTTCTTCGTGCATGTCACACCGTCTGATCTCGACGGCGAAGCGGTCAGCGGACACCTCTACAACGAGCAGGGCCGCAACACCCCCATCCGACCGGAGAAATCCGTCCAAGAGGTTCCCGTGAACTACTTCCTCGGCGGGCGCGGCTTCGTCTGCCCCATCTTCCAAGCAGGCGAGCTCACGGCGAGCACGGGGCCGACCTACATTCTGCTCGACGCCTCCATCGTCGACTACTTCAACCGTAAAAACAAATGACCATTGCATCCTATATAACTGTTAAGACAGGGGAGACGCCGATCGCAGGCGTCTCCCCTGTTGCGTATGAAATTGAGCGCTCTCGCTTCCTCTCCTATGTTCGTCACGCCGAGGAGGAGAGCTCTGTTCGCGTTTGGCTCGAGGAAATCCGAAAGAAGCATTTCGACGCGCGCCACACGCCGTACGCCTTTGTCTGCGGTGCATCCGCCGACAGGCAGCGCTCGAGCGACGACGGCGAGCCGGGCGGCACGGCGGGCAGTCCCATCCTCGCGGCGATCAAGGCGCGCGGCATCACAAACGCCGCCGTTGCCGTTGTCCGTTATTTCGGCGGCATCAAGCTCGGCGCCGGCGGTCTTATCCGAGCCTATGCACACGCAGCGGGGCTCGGACTCGATGCCGCTGCAAAAGTACGTATGACGCCCCTGCGCACATTGCGCCTGCACATCGGCTATGACCTGCTCAGCTCTGTCGAACGCTATATCCGAGATGCCGCACTCCACATGGGCGATGCTGTCTATACGGACACCGTGACATTGACGCTCCTCCTCCCCCCGGAAGAATGCGACACTCATGCCCGCGCGCTGACCGATCAAACAGCGGGACGCGCCGTATTCGAATGGGGCGAAACAAGTTTTGCCGCCGTCCCGCTTCCATAGTCTCCGGTACTTTCCATGGAGAAAAACTTTCAAAATCGTGCCTCATCCGGTTCCCCCTTCCAAGGCTCTATGCTATAATGTGTAAAAGTTGTAAATAGATGAGAAAGGCACACGGTAGCTTCTATGGAAACAACGCGCATTCAAAATGCGAAAAGCGACGACAACAAGACCCTCAACCGCAAGATGAAAATTCTGCTTGACATCGGGCAGACACTCATGGAGAGCGGCGCGGACTGCGCGCGCATCATCCGCGATATGACGCGCGCCGCCGCGCATCTGCGCATTCCCTCCGACCAGATACAGTCCCACGTCACCTATACGACCCTCATGCTGAGCGTCAGCGACGGCGAGCGCTCCTTCACGCAGTTCCGCAAGTGTATGAAGCACGGCGTCAACCTCGCCGTCATCGCCGCCGTCAGCAAACTCACCTGGCGCATCCTGCGCGGCAACACCTCCATACGTCCCATCGAGCGCGCCATCGCGCGCATCCGGGAACGCCCGCTCTGCTACCCCGCGTGGCTCATCGCACTCGGCGCGGCCGTCGGCTCCGGCGGCTCGTGCAAGCTGTTCGGGGGCAGCTGGCTCGAGGCGCTCGTCGCAACGATCGCGGCATTCGTCGGCTTCATCGCGCATCGTCTCAGCACGAGGTATGCGTTCAACCCGTATGCCTGCGCCATGATCACGGGCTTTACGGCCACGCTCTGCGCATGGGTCATCCCGACGGCGCTCGGACTGGAGACGATGTGGTATGCGCTCGTCGCCTGCACCATCTTTCTGATGCCGGGGTTCCCGTCGGTCAATGCCGCGAGCGACATGCTCAATCGGTTTATCACGTCCGGCATGACGCGCGCCATGGACACCATGCTGATCATCGGCGGGCTCACCTTCGGCATCGCGTTTGCCATCCTCATCGCCGGGATCCACAACATCTCCGACGTCCACATTCAGCCGACGGATACCTATCTCAACCAAGCGATTGCGGCGGCGCTTGCGGCCGGCGGCTTCTCCATCATGTTCAACACGCCGAAAAAACTGCTTGCCGTCGTCGCCGTCGAAGGCATCGTGACTATGCTGATCCGCAACGTCATCATGCTTGAGTTCGGACTGCCGCAGGCGATCGGCTCATTTGTCGCCGCCGCCGTCGTCGGCATCGCCGCGCTGAAGATCATCCACATCGTCCACACGCCGAATACCGTCCTCATCATCCCGCCCGTCATTCCGCTCGTCCCGTGCGTCCTCCTCTACCGACTCCTCTTCGCCATCCTCCACATACAGACCATCTCCGTGGAGGAGCTGCTCGAGGCACTGCGCTTCGGCGTCGACGGCATCACCATCATCCTCGCCATCGTCGTCGGCGTCTCCATCCCGAATATCTTCATCCAAAAACGCATGGAGCGCGCACAACAGCGCGAAATCGACGCCATCATCGCGGCGCGCGAAGCAGAGGTCTAATCTCACACAACATCCCTGTGCGGCATTTCCACGCAGGGTATTTTTACGTACTCACCAATTTTCCTGCACCAAAACGTCTCGTTTTGTGTTATGCTAGATTTAGCTTTTAGATATATGGGACATGGGAGGATCTATCATGACACCGTATGACATTCTGAACAATCCGTTCCTCAACAAAGGAAGCGCCTTCACCGAGGAGGAACGCGACCGCCTCGGTCTGCGCGGACTCCTGCCGCCCGCCGTGCAGACGCTCGAGGAGCAGGCGGCGCAGGCGTATGAACTCTATCAAAAGAAAGCGTCGCCCCTGCAAAAACGCGAGTACCTCATGCGCATCTTCTCCATCAACCGCACGCTCTTCTTCAAGGTGTTTGCGGAGCACGTCGAAGAGATGATGCCCATCGTCTACGATCCCGTCATCGCCGAGAGCATCGAAGGGTACAGCCACGAATTTATTGATCCGGAGTACGCCGTCTACCTCACCGAGAATGATGAAGCACAGTTCAAGGATATCCTCCGCCGTGCTGCGGGCGATCGCAAAATCCGTCTGATCGTCGTCACGGATGCCGAGGAGATTCTGGGCATCGGCGACTGGGGAACAAACGGCGTCGATATCTCCGTCGGCAAGCTCATGGTCTACACTGCGGCTGCGGGCATCGATCCCGCCTGTGTACTCCCCGTTGTGCTCGACGTCGGCACGAATCGCAAGACTCTTCTGGATGATCCGCTCTATCTCGGCGTGCGAAAGAATCGACTCACGGGCGATGCCTATCACCGCGTCGTTGCCTCCTTTGTGGACGCCGCGGAGAGCCTCTTTCCCGATCTCTACCTGCATTTTGAAGACTTTGGGCGCGATCACGCGACCGCCCTCCTGCGCGAATACCGCCCGCGCATTGCCACGTTCAACGATGACGTGCAGGGAACGGGCATCATCTCGCTTGCGGGCATCCTCGGTGCCCTGCGCATCAGCAAGGAAAAACTGACGGATCAGACCTACATGTGCTTTGGCGCGGGTACGGCGGGCGTCGGCATCGCAAATCTTATCATGAGCGAAATGATCGCGCAGGGGCTTTCCCCGGAGGAGGCGCGCAGGAGATTCTACCTTGTGGATCGGCAGGGGCTGCTCTTTGACGATATGAACGATCTCACCGAGGAGCAGCGCCCCTTTGCCCGCAGCCGCAGCGAGTTCCCGCAGGGAGCGCCGAGCGCCGATCTCCTCGGTGCCGTGCGGGCGGTACATCCGACGATTCTCGTCGGCACTTCCACTGCCCCCGGCACATTCAGCGAAGCGGTTGTGAAGGAAATGGCGTCACATACCGCGCGCCCCATCATCTTCCCGCTCAGCAACCCGACCAAACTCGCCGAAGCGACTGCGCAGGATCTTCTCCGATGGACGGACGGAAAGGCACTGATTGCAACGGGCATCCCGTACGATCCCATTGACTTTGGCGGCGTCACCTACCGCATCGGACAGGCGAACAACGCGCTCATCTACCCGGGCGTCGGTCTCGGCGTGCTTGCTGTGCGGGCAAAACGGCTCAGCGACCGCATGATCTCCGCCGCCGCACACGCACTTGGCGGACTCGTTGACCCTGACGCCCCCGGCGCCGCCGTGCTGCCGCCCGTCTCGCGTCTCACCGAATTCTCGCGCACTGTCGCAGAGAAGGTCGCCGCATGTGCCGTCGAAGAAGGACTCGCCGAACAAACAGACATCGGCAAGGCAATCGACGCGATCCGCTGGACACCCGAATATCGTCCGCTGAATATCTAAAACTTCGATTGAATAAATAAAGAAACAGAGCATATGTCTTTGCTCTGTTTCTTTATTTCATCTCACACAGCATATATTTTCAGAAAGGATCACCTATGTCATCGGAATTTCAATTCGAACGCCGTATTGACGCAAAACTCCTGCTCTCCCTCCTCGCGGCGGGTCTGATGTCCTTTACAGGCGTCGTCATTGAGACGGCAATGAACGTCACCTTCCCGACGCTGATGCAGGAATTTGACATCGGTATCTCCGTCGTTCAGTGGATCACGACGGGCTATCTGCTCATGCTTGCCGTGATCATCCCGCTCTCGGCTTTTCTCAAGGCACGATACGCAATGCGGCGGCTGTTCTTCACGGCGAGTCTCCTCTTTCTCATCGGCACGCTGCTGGGAGCATCCGCGAACAGTTTCGCCATGCTCCTCGTCGGACGCCTGCTGCAAGGTGTGGGAACGGGCATTGCCCTCCCTCTCATGTTCAATATTGTGCTCGAGCAGGCACCGCTCGACCGTACGGGAATGATGATGGGCGTCGCCTCGCTCATCTGTGCGCTTGCTCCTGCCGTGGGGCCGTCCTTCGGCGGGTGGGTTGTCGAGACCTTTGGATGGCGCGAAATCTTTCTCTCGCTGCTCCCCGTCCTCATGCTTTCATTTATCGCGGGCATGTATGCGATTCGCCAATCGTCTGCGCTCAATCGTCCCTCCTTTGATGCGTTGTCTTACGTTTTCCTCTCATTGGGATTTATCGCACTCATTCTCGCAACGAGTTTCGCAGGAGACGACGGCTGGAGCGATCCAAAAATTCTTGCCCTCCTCGCTGCATTTATCCTGCTCCTCGCCGCATTCGCCCGGCGGTCAAGCGGGAGCAAATCGCCGCTCATCCGGCTCACCATATTTGGCGACACCCGCTTTGTGCTCAGCGTTCTCGCGCTCCTCCTCGTTCAGTTCATCACACTCGGACTCGGTTTTCTCCTGCCGAACTTTTCTCAGCTCGTACATGGAGAATCCCCCTTCACCGCAGGCTGTATCCTCCTGCCGGGGTGTATTGTCGGCGCGATTCTCGCCCCGTTCGGCGGTCGTATGCTCGACACGTACGGAGCACGCCGCCCCATCCTCTTCGGCTGCACGCTGATTGCCCTCGCCGCACTGTCCTTCGCACTCGCCCTCCCTGCCTCGACAACGCTCTCCCTCACGATGATCTATGTTGTCTATACAATTGGACAAGGATTTGCAGCAGGCAACATTATGACGAACGGTGTGCGCTTGCTTACGTCCGCACGCCAAAGTGACGGAAATGCCGTCTGCAACACGCTCCAGCAGCTCGCAGGTGCAGTCGGAACCGCCGTCGTCTCGAGCATCGTCGCGGCAGGACAGCAAACCGTCCCCGCGTCGCTCCCGGACGGTACCATGACCGGAAGCCTGAACGCCCTCTATTTCCTCTTCGCCTGCGCCGTCTTTGCCCTTATCGCAATGTTCGTCGCATTAAAGGGAACGGCACGACAAAATTAATCACCGAATACGAACAACCGGCGCAGCAGCTTGTGCCGGTTGTTGTGTCCAAGTTTGACCCAATACCGCCAAAAGAATCTTATGTATACAAAAGTAAATGCGATTCTTTTTTACTTGACAAAACTATCTGAATTATAATAAAATGCTAACTAGGGTAATTTCCAACGTTTACCTGCCGTGTAAACCTTCTGTTATGTATGTGTAGGAGGAAAAAGCATGATTGTTGGCGTTTCGAAGGAAATCAAGAACAATGAGTTCCGCGTCGGTATGACCCCTGCGGGTGTCGAGGCAATGCGCCGTGCCGGTCACACGGTACTGATCGAAGAGGGCGCCGGGGTCGGCAGCGGGTTCACCGATGCCGATTACAAGGCAGTTGGAGCAGAAATCATCTCGGATAAGAAGGCGCTCTTCGATAAATCAGAAATGATCGTCAAGGTCAAAGAGCCGCTCGAATCCGAATACGATCTCTTCCACGAGGGACAGATCCTCTTCACCTACCTTCACCTCGCGGCAGAGCCGGCGCTGACCGAAGCACTCCTCAAGAAGAAGGTTGTCGGCATTGCTTATGAAACCGTCCTCGGCAGAAACGGCGTCGGACTCCCCCTCCTCGCTCCGATGAGCGAGATCGCAGGGCGTATGTCCGTACAGATCGGTGCACAGTTCCTTGAGAGCCGTTACGGCGGCAGCGGCGTTCTCCTCGGCGGCATCGCAGGCGTTGCGGCGGGACAGGTCGTCATCATCGGCGGCGGCAACGTCGGCACGAACGCGGCGAAGATCGCCGTCGGTCTCGGCGCACGCGTCACCATCATCGACCTCTCCATCGAGCGTCTGCGTTATCTCGACGAGATCTTCGGCGGCCGCGTGATCACGGAGTACTCCTCGAGCTACAACATCGCAAAGTGGGTGCGCGAGGCAGATCTGCTCATCGGCTCCGTACTCGTTCCGGGCGGCCGTACCCCGACCCTCGTCACCGAGGATATGGTCAAGACCATGAAGAAGGGTTCCGTCATCGTTGACGTCGCCATCGATCAGGGCGGCTCCATCGAGACCTGCGATCATGTGACGACGCATGAGGATCCGACGTTCGAGAAGCACGGCGTCATTCACTACTCCGTCGCAAACATCCCGGGTGCCGTTTCCCGCACCTCCACGCTCGGCATCACGAACGCAACCATTCCCTATGCGGTCGCTATCGCATCGAAGGGCTACAAGGCTGCGCTTAAGGAAGTGCCGGGACTCAAATCCGGTCTCAACACCGTGGACGGCCATCTGACGAACAAAGCCGTCTCCGAGGCGCTGAACATTCCGTTCGAGGAAATTGACAAGTTCCTCTAATCCCTTGAACGATTGAATCCTGAAGAGCTGTTTCACCTTGCATCTCCGTGCTCCGTGAAACAGCTCCTTTTGTAAAAAAAGTGGGAGAGTTTTATGCATTTCTGGAAAAAGAAAACACTGGAGGACTTCAGTGCGCAGCGTGAGGACAGTAAGCTGATCCGCACGCTCAGCACTCTTGATCTCACCTTCCTTGGCATCGGCGGCATCATTGGCGCAGGCGTTTTCGTCCTGACAGGTATTGGTGCCGCGAAATATGCCGGTCCCGGCATTGTCCTATCGTTCATTGCCGCAGGGCTTCTCTGTATGCTGGTCGGTCTCGCGTACGCTGAGCTGGCCTCACTGATCCCCGTTGCGGGCAGCGCATATGCCTATACCTTCGCCGCACTCGGCGAGGGCATGGCGTTCCTCTGCGGATGGTCGCTCATCATCGGCTACATCGTCACGGCGAGTGCCGTTGCCGTTGGATTCTCCGCCTATTTCTCAGGCATGATGGCGTCTCTCGGGATGGAGATACCAAAAGCCCTCACGACGACTATGCCGGAGGGCGGCCTCATCAATCTCCCCGCCGTGGTCATCACGCTTGTACTGGGGCTGATCCTGGCGCACGGCACAAAGGAAAGTGCAAAGCTCAACATGGCGCTGATCCTCATTACACTCTGCGCGATCGTTGCTTTTGTCGCCGTCACCGCCCCCCATGCTGTTGCGGATAATCTGGATCCCTTCCTGCCGTTTGGCCCCGGAGGGATCATGGCAGGAGCTGCCGTCGTATTCTTCTCCTTTATGGGATTTGACACCGTAGCAACCTCGGCGGAAGAATGCAAGACACCGGAGAAGAGTCTGCCGATTGGCATTGTGCTCTCTATCTTCGTCTGCATCTGCCTCTATGCCGCCGTCGCGCTCGTCCTCACGGCAACCATCAACTACACAGATCTCGATCGTGCAGATCCCGTCGCGTACTGTCTGCGGCTCATCGGCTATACGGGGCTTGCGAACTTCGTCACCGTTGGCATCCTCGCGGGCATGATCACGACACTCATCGTCTACATCTTCGGACAGGCACGCGTCTTCTTCGCAATGTCGCGCGACGGTTTCCTGCCCATGGCACTCTGCAAGATTCACGAGGACTACGGCACACCGTACGTCATCACGCTCGTCGGCTCTCTCTCGATTGCGATCATTGCGGGCTGCGTTCCGATGCTCTACATCGTCGAGCTGGCGAATACGGGCGTTCTGACGGCGTTCCTGCTCGTCTTTGTCGGACTCATTGCGCTGCGCCGCAATGCGCCCGAACTGCCGCGTACGTTCCGGTTCCCGATGCTCTATGTGCTCGCACCGCTCGGCATCCTCGTCTGCATCTACCTGATCTACGCGCTGTCCGTTACGACAAACGTCATCTTCTTCGTCCTGCTGCTGCTCGGACTTGGGTTCTACTACACCTACGCTGAAAAGCATCGCTGCTGGGAGAAAAGATAACCCCCGTTGATATTCCTCATGGCCGGGATACCCTCGCATACGCGTCGGCATCCCGGTTTTTTTAATTGTTCACCGTATCACGCTGCCTTTTAGAATCACCCGCGCACTTTTTTCGTTCAAAAATCTTTCATCACGAGATGAATACATTGCATAATGGCGCAACGTACGGTAGAATAGGCAGGAACCACAAAGAAACCGCAATCATACAATGATTTTTGAAAGGGAGTGCATCTATGCCCAGTCGCGCGGCATGGGTCGAGATCAATCTCGGTGCAATCGCACATAACTACAGCGAAATACGTAAACATATTCAAAAGGATGCAAAACTCTGTGCAGTCGTCAAGGCAGACGCTTACGGGCACGGTGCGATCGCCGTGGCACGCAAGGCGATTGCCGCTGGCGCAGAATATCTGGCGCTCGCTACAATTTCTGAGGCGCTGAAGCTGCGCGAGGCGGGCTTTACAACGCCGCTCCTCATCCTAGGACTGACGAAGGCGGAAAACTCCTTTGACATCGTCGACGCGGACATCACACAGACCGTCTGCCGTCTTGATCTCGCAGAGGCGCTCTCTGCGGAAGCCGTCTGTCAGAATAAAACGGTCAAGGTGCATCTCGCGGTCGACACGGGGCTTGGGCGCATCGGCGTCCGTCCCGAGGATGCGGCGTCAATGGCGCGGGCGATCATCTCCCTCCCGAACGTGGAGCTCGAAGGAGTGTTCTCCCATTTCGCCCTCGCCGACACTGCGGACAAGTCCTTTGCGATGCAGCAAGTTCGTCTCTTTGCAGAGGCATGCGACGCCATTGAGCGCGCAGGCATCCACATCCCCATCCGTCACATCGCAGAATCGGCGGCGATTCTCGATCTGCCGGACGTACATTTTGATATGGTGCGTGCGGGCATCATCCAATACGGCATCTGGCCGTCGAGCGAAGTCACCCGCCCCATCACGCTGCGCCCTGCGATGAAGTTCTGTGCGCGCATCGTCTATATCAAGACCGTCGCGCCGGGTGACTCCGTCGGTTACGGGCGAGCATTCATCGCCCCGCGGGAGACGCGCATCGCGACGATCTCGGTCGGCTACGCAGACGGTTTCCTGCGCGCATATGCGGGCGGTTCGGTAGAGCTGCACGGGAGACGTGCCCCCATCGCGGGGCGCATCTGCATGGATCAGTGTATGATCGACGTGACGGACATCCCGGAAGCGGCGATCGGCGATGTGGTGACGCTCTTCGGTTCGGAGACGCTCACCGCCGACGAAGTCGCCGCACGCGCGGGTACGATCAGCTATGAGGTGCTTTGCCTCGTCTCGAAACACGTCTCGCGGATTTACATGAAGTAAAATTTTTCCCAAAAAAACAAGACCGATATGCTTCCGCACCAAGCGCAAGCATATCGGTCTTGTTCGTTGCTCCGCGCTCATTTCTCAGCACTTCCCCGCGTCTGTCCATTCTTATTTGTGCAAATTCTTTCTTTATGGTAAAATAGAAATGTTTTTTAGACAACGGCAGGTAAGCTAGGAGAACGGTAATGAGCGGCGACAAAAATGAGATGTTGCGCGCGTGCTGCGCGATGCTTCCGCTTGCCCTCGTCGCCGCGCTCACGCTCGTCCTCGTTGCTTCCTTGCTCGCGCGCGCGGGCGTGCCGCTGCCGGCGGCATATGCGGTGAGCATTGTCTCCGCCGCGCTCGGCACGCTGCTCATATCGCGCGGCGGGCGGACGCTGATTGCGCTCCCCTCTCCCGCGATTGCGGCATGGCTCATCTACGAGGAGATCATCGCGCGCGGGCTCGCGTGGCAGGAAGCGCTCGGCATCGTCGCCGTTGTTTCCCTGCTCTACGCACTGCTCTTTCATGCAGAGCGCGAGACGCATCCGATCGATCTCCTGCCGCCGATTGTCCGGACGGGGCTCGTCCTCGGGCTCGGATTCTCCATGCTCGTGACGGCGTGCCTCTACGCGCGCATCCTGCTCCCCTCGCCGTGGGCGCTTACGATGGGCGGCGCACTCTCCGATCCGCTGATGTACTACACGATCGTCGGCATCGTGCTCACGCTCGTGCTGCATACGATGCACGTGCGCGGCGCCGTGCTCATCGGCATGGCGGTCGTCGGCGCGCTCACGCTGCTCGAAGGCTTTTGGGAAATTCCCGCCGCGCCGTTCCTCCTGCCGGAGGGACTCGATCAAACGCTCGGGGCGTTCACGTTCCCCATGCGCATCGAAGCCGCTGTCACGGTTGGTGTGACGCTCCTTTTTGCGCTCATGGTGGAGAGCGGTGCATCGCTCGCCGCGGTGGAGTCGTTGTCGGAACGCGGCTCCTACCGTGTTCTGACGCGGCTGATCGGCGCGAATTTCGGCGCGGCGCTCCTCGGGGCGTTCCCGCTGACGATCGCGCCGCTCTCGGCGGTGCTTCCCGCGCGGGAGGAAGGGCGCATCGGGGGCATCCCGCTCACGGCGTGTGCCTTTGCCCTATTGCTCTTCCTGCTGCTGCCGTGCGCGCC
Source organism: Selenomonas sp. FOBRC9 (assembly GCF_000287655.1). Taxonomy (NCBI): domain Bacteria; kingdom Bacillati; phylum Bacillota; class Negativicutes; order Selenomonadales; family Selenomonadaceae; genus Selenomonas; species Selenomonas sp. FOBRC9. The sequence goes on along the minus strand of NZ_ALJR01000028.1, from coordinate 39,209 downwards.
GCTCGTGCAGGCGATTGCGGATTTCCCCGCGATGCCTGCCGCCGCGCTCTTTTGCTTTGGACTGATGCTCTTTACGCGCGGTCTGCGCCTCCTGCAGGCGTCGCCGGAGCCGCTCACATGGGGCGATGCCCTCGTGCTCGCGATCTTCTTCCTCGCGAGCTACGACATCAGAGTATCCCTGATGGATTCTCTGCTCGTCTGCGTCCTGCTCGGCATCGCGCGCGGCACATGGCTCAAAACGCGCCGGGGAACGATCGTCCTCGCCGCGCTGCTGCTCTTCTTTTTCTTGGTTAAATTCTCATCGATATAGGGGGTTCACTTCTTTGCGAAAGGAAATTGTTCTGTGCGGCGTCACTGCCGCAGCTCTCAGTATCTCACTCCTCACCGCGTCCGTCACGGCGGACGCGCGCCGTGCCCACGATCCTGCGACCGCGACAAAGGTACATACGGAGCGCACGGCGGACGCACCGAAAAAGGCAGATTTTCGCCCGCGTATCAACGCGCTCCTGCAGGAGACGGCGCCGCCCGCACCTGCAGAGGGGGAACCGGTATTCAGCGTGCCGCGTACCCTCTCAGCGTACGACACCGCGATCATTGGCACGCCGCTCGCGACGGAGGAACAATGCGTCGACTATCTCCTAAGCGTGAACCCGCATCCCGCCATCTCCGTCTCGCCGCGCGAGCTTGTCTCCTACTACTATGAGGAAGGTGCGCGCGAGGGCATCCGCCCGGACGTCGCCTTTGCTCAGGCACTCAAGGAGACGGGATTTTTCCGCTACGGCGGCACGGTGACCCCGGATCAGAATAATTACTGCGGGCTCGGGACGACGAGCACGGCGGTGAAGGGAGCTTATTTCCCTACCTCGCAGATGGGCGTGCGCGCACACATCCAACATCTGCTCGCCTACGCATCGACCCGCAAACCCGTCCACCCTGTCATAGACCCGCGCTACACACTCGTACGGAACGTCTACGGCACAAGCACACTCGATCATTGGCAGGATCTCAACGGACGCTGGGCAGTCCCCGGCGACTCTTACGGACAGAGCATCCTCTCAATGTTCCGCGCGATCCTGCAAAAATAGATAAGGAGCACGGCTACATGATCACAGTCAACAATCTGAGCTTACAATTCGGCAAACGAGTCCTCTATAAGGATGTCAACCTGAAATTCACGCCCGGCAACTGCTACGGCATCATCGGTGCGAACGGCGCGGGCAAATCGACATTCCTCAAGCTCCTCTCGGGCGAGATCGAGCCGACGGGCGGCATCGTGGACATCACCGCGGGCGACCGTCTCGCCGTGCTCCAACAGGATCACTACGCGTTCGACGAGGTGGAGGTGCTGCGCACCGTCATCATGGGGCACGCGCGTCTCGTGGAGATCATGGACGAGAAGGACGCGCTTTACGAAAAGGCGGATTTCTCCGACGAGGACGGAATGCGCGCCTCCGAGCTAGAGGCGGAGTTCGCCGAGCTCGACGGCTGGAACGCGGAGACCGATGCGGCACAGCTCCTCAACGGACTCGGCATCCCCGACGCGAAGCATCACCTCAAGATGAACGAACTCGCGGCGGCGGAAAAGGTGCGCGTCCTGCTCGCACAGGCGCTCTTCGGCGCGCCCGACATCCTCCTGCTCGACGAGCCGACGAACCATCTCGACGTCTCGTCCATCAACTGGCTCGAAAACTTCCTCGCGGACTTCCCGAACACGGTCATCGTCGTTTCGCATGACCGCCACTTCCTCAACCAAGTCTGCACCTATATCTGCGACGTGGATTTTGGGAAAATCGAACTGTATGCGGGCAACTACGATTTCTGGTATCAGTCGAGTCAGCTCGCGCTCCAGATGGCGAAAGACGCAAACAAGAAGAAAGAGGAGAAGATCAAAGAGCTCCAAACCTTCATCCAGCGCTTTGCCGCGAACGCCGCAAAATCCCGGCAGGCAACCTCGCGCAAGAAGCTCCTCGAACGCATCACGCTGGAGGACATCAAGCCGTCGGCACGCCGCTACCCCTACATCGCATTTACACCCGACCGCGAGGCGGGCGATCAGCTGCTGACCGTTGAGGGGCTCTCCAAGGAGCTCGACGGGCGTCAGCTCTTCAAGAACATCAGCTTTACCCTCAAAAAGGGCGACAAGGTCGCCTTTGTCGGACCGAACGGCGCGGCAAAGACCATGCTGTTCAAGATCCTCATGGGCGAAGAGACTGCAGACGAGGGCACGTTCAAATGGGGCGTCACAACGACGCAGACCTACCTCCCCGCCGATAACAACGCGTATTTTGACGGCGTGAAGCTGAACCTCGTGGACTGGCTGCGCCAGTATTCCAAAGACCCGGACGAGACCTTCGTCCGCGGCTTCCTCGGGCGGATGCTCTTTTCCGGCGAGGAGAGTCAAAAACGCGCCGAGGTGCTCTCCGGCGGCGAGCGCGTCCGCTGTATGCTCTCGCGCATGATGCTCTCGGGTGCGAACGTCCTCCTCTTTGACGAGCCGACGGATCACCTCGACCTCGAGTCCATCACCGCCCTCAACAATGGGCTGATGTCGTTCGGCGGCACGATCCTCTTCGCATCGCGCGACCACGAGTTCACGCAGACCGTCGCAAACCGCATCATCGAGATCACCCCCGTCGGCGTCGTCGACCGCATCTCGACCTACGACGAATACCTCTCCAACGAGACCGTCAAACAGCAGCTCGCAGAGAAATACAAAGCCGCGGGCGCAAACTAAGTTTCAAAAATGCCGCACAGGAGGTGGCGATCATGTTCACGGGATTTTTGCCGGGCGCTGAAAATAAAAATGCCGCCCTGCGTCTGCGCGAGATGGTCACCGTCCTGCGCCGCCACGATATTGTGCACGGACTGACGCCCTCGAAGCTGCGCGCTATCTTCGAGGATCTTGGTCCCACCTTTGTAAAGTTCGGGCAGATCATGAGTATGCGCCCGGACTTTTTGCCGACCGAATACTGTGACGAGCTGATGAAGCTCCAAACGGGTGCGAACCCCCTCCCCTTCTCCGTCATCCTCTCCGTCGTCGAGCAGGAATACAATAAAGACTGGAACAAGGTGTTTCGCGAAATCGACAGTACACCGCTCGGATCCGCGAGCATCGCGCAGGCGCACCGCGCACGACTCGCCTCGGGCGAAGAGGTTGTCATCAAGGTGCAGCGCCCCGGCATCCACGACATCATGCGCATGGATCTCATGCTCATGAAGCGCGCCGCAACCATCATCCGGCTCGTCAGCCGCGACGAGGTCGTGGATTTTCGCACGCTCATGGACGAGATGTGGAACATCGCAAAACAGGAGATGGATTTCCTCATCGAGGCAAGTCACATTGAGGAGTTCGCCCATCTCAACCGTGAAAATCCCTTCATCGCCTGTCCGCGCGTCATGCGCGACCTCTCCACCCAGCACATCCTCGTCATGGAGTACATCGACGGCATCCCGCTCGACCAAACGGAGGCGCTTCACGCCGCAGGCATCGATGTCACACAGATCGGACGGCGGCTCGGCGAGAACTACGCCAAACAGATCATCGAGGACGGATTCTTCCACGGCGACCCGCATCCCGGCAACATCCGCGTGCGGGGCGGCACGATCGTGTGGCTCGATCTCGGTATGATGGGACGCCTCAGCAACCGCGACCGCACCGCTCTGCGCCGTGCGATCCTCGCGCTCGCCACGCACGATACATTCGAGATGAAATCCGCCGTACTCTCCCTCGGCATCGTCAAGGGACGCATCAACCACGCGCAGCTCTATCAGGACATCGACGTCATGATGGAGCAGTACGGCAGCCTTGACTTCACCGACGTTCACATGGGCGTCCTTACGAATCAGATTCTCGGCATCCTGCGCGTGCATCACATCGGCTGTCCGAGCGGGCTTGCCATGTTCGCGCGCGGCGTCATGACCGTCGAGATCGTCATGCGCCGCTGTGCCCCGGAGGTCAGCTTCCTCGAAATATTTGCCCGCAGCTTATCCCTCGGGATCGTGAGCGGCATGTCGTGGAAAGAAGGTCTGAATAAGGCAAAGCAGGAAGGCGTCATGCTCCTGCGCAAGTCCGTGCAGATCCCCGAACAGCTCGCCGACCTCCTCAAGATGACCATGAGCGGACAGGCGAAGCTCAACATCGACCTCACCGGCTCCGAAGAGCCCGTGCAGCGGCTTGACAAGATGATCAACAAGCTCATCCTCGCGCTCCTGTGCGCGGCAAGTCTCATCGCCTCGAGCACCCTCTGCACGACGAATATGCAGCCGCAGGTCGCAGGCATTCCCGTTATCGGACTGCTTGGGTATCTCATCGCCTTCATGCTGAGTATGCGTCTCATCTGGGACGTTCATAAGGGAGTGTAGTCTATGCGCGGCATACGCGGCGCCACAACTGTGGAGCGCAACGACAAAGAAGAGATTTGGCAGGCGGCACAGGAACTCGTCCGCGCCCTCGTCGACGCCAACGGCATCGCCCCCGAGGACATCGGCGCCGCCATCTTCAGCGTCACCGAGGATCTCACCGCGGCATTCCCGTCGACCGGCGCGCGCCGCCTCCCGGGATTTGACCTCGTTCCCCTATTCGACGCGCGCCAATGCGCTGTCGAGGCCAGCCTCCCCCGCTGCATCCGCGCCCTCCTCCTCGTCGATACGAATTGTTCACAAAAAGAGATGCACCACATCTACCTGCGCGGCGCCGCGGGACTGCGCCCGGATTTGGAGGGGTAATCTCCACCGGTAGTGAAAATATAAGATATTACCCCGTTCGAAGAACTCTTACTGCCAAGAGTTCTTTTTATTTTCTCCGTGCTCAAGCTATGTTTGAGTTATAAATTTAACAATTCAAGTTTTGCTTGCTGTACGTGCTAAATTTCATATGATATAATTATATTAAGATATCTCATAAACTAAAGGGAATATATTTATCGGTTTTAGGCTAATATTAAAGCAGGCACACACACATAAAAAATTTCATACAGAGCCGGTTGTCAGAGCTGCTGTCCGTATCTCCCCAGACCATTGGATGGGAACGAAACGTGTATTTTCCCGAACAAGACAAACTGCTCAGGTTGGCAAAAATCCTTGATCTTTCATTGGGCATCCTTACTGAAAATTCCCCTGAGAAGGATAGAGAGGAACACAATATCGTACACAAGGACACGAAGGAGCATCATACTATGCATAAGGATACAAAAGTTATTGCGATCTGCGGTCTCACCCGTGATAAATCCGAGATGATGCGTCTGCACGATCAATGGCGCGCCGAGGGCAAAAATCCCATCATACTGAAACCGTTCGACTTCTTCCGGCAGGAGGATTGGCTGACTGCATGCCGTATGTGGGCATCACAGAGAAAGCTGCTGGAAAAAGCGGATCTCGTTTACATTGTCAACAGAGACTGCTCGCTCCATCCCTGCCTTTGGCATGTCGCCTGCTATGCTTTCATGACGGATAAAGCCATGAACATGAGCAGCCCCGTTGCCCCGGAGGATATTGAAGGCATGGCGCTGCATCATATGGATCTGGCGGAGGAAGGCGCCCTGTCGCAAATGGATGGGGTACGTCACCGCGGATTTGACGAGCGCAGCTGTATTTATTTTAATCATCGCGGAAAGGCGGTTGCAGATCCGTGGGTATCGCTCGAGACACAATACGACGGCAGTATTCCGTGGGTGTCCCATGAGGATAAAGATCTCTGCGTTGATCCGTTCGATTGTTATGGAAAGAGTAAGACGGCAGATTTTATCGAACTCATGGTAAACAAATTTTACCCGGAGCGTGACGAGGCATATCAAGAGAAAATCAGACAATATAACCAATTGGTCTATGATGTGGATCATTTCGATGCCAAAGCGCTGTCGGAAATAAATTTAGAAACATTTTCGAAGCATTATAGCGACGATCTGAGGCAAATCAATCTGAAAGAAATCAATCTGTGGAGCTATTGGCAGGGCGGCCGCAGTCATTTGGATGCCGATATACTTCTTGTTGGGCAGGATTTTTCTGGACTTGAGGGGGACAATCCCCTATTGGACTATCAAAAAGATCGATTCGACTATTTGAAAGACATCGCCGGGTATTCTACAACGGACAACAACCTCTGCGAGCTGTTCGCCGAACTCGGTTTCCCCGATCTGCGCAACAACCGCAATACATATAGGCAACTCTTCTTCACGAATTTTGTTCCATGGTACCGGAAAAATATGGAAGGTAATTCAGGCAATTTTAATCCTAAATGGATAGCCCCGAGCCTCCCCTTCTTTAAGCGCTTGGTTGAAATCATCGAACCAAAAATAATTCTTTGTCTTGGTCAGGAGATCTTTATTGCCGTATTAAAAGCCGGCGGAAAGAGTCATAAGCGCGGCGGCTATAACAAAGTAATAGAAACCGGTGCGGTTGAGATAGAAATCGGTAGTGTAAAATCAGCGGTATATCCTTTGGCACATCCGGGCAGCTTGGGAACGAGCAATCGTAAAAGGGGAACCTCAGAAAAAGATGGGTTATCCCTTCAAAAAGCAGATTGGCGGAAAATCGCAGAGAAACTAGCTGACGCAGGACGCCCGCTCGGTCCTTTTAGATGGATGCCCCGCGTTATAAGACCGACGGATGTTTGAGTATTTTTTGATCGGACGCACAATAAGTATAAAGCGCTCAGCTGCAGACAGATAAAATCCCCCTAAAATGACGGATTCATATGAGCCGTTATCTTCGGGGGATTTTTTATAGAATTTTTTTGCAGCATTACCCGATCGGGTGCATGACGATCTTCGTCGCTTCACCGCTCTTAAGCAGATGATAGGCCTTGTCCCACTCGTCGATGCCGACCTCGTGCGTAATCATCTTATCCGCGTCGATCTTCCGCTCGCTCATGAGCTTCAGTGTCGGCTCCCAGTCATGCGTATTCTGACTGCGGCTGCCGACGACGGTCAGTTCCTTCTGAATGATCTTGGAGAAATCTACGGTCACTTCGTTTTGGGCAAAGAGCCCGACCTGTACGTACTGTCCGCCCTTTTTGAGAAGATCCATGCCGAGATGCATAGACGGCACAGCGCCCGTGCAGTCATAGCAGACGTCCGCACCGTAGCCGTCCGTCAACCGGTCGACGAGCTCCTTAACATCATCCTTCTGCACGTCCACAATGTGTTCGACACCAAATTTCTCTTTGGCGATTGTGAGGCGCGGCAAATCCTGTGTAAGCCCCGTCATGACGACTCGTCCCCCCTGCGCCATGACGACCTGCGCGACGAGGAGCCCGATGGGTCCCGGTCCTAAAACGAGCACGATCGATCCCCGTATAGCGGAAAATCTCATTGGCAATCTCTTTCGCCGCGCCATATTCGAAGGTTTCTTCCAGTTTCTGCGCCATGCTGGAAAGGCAGTCGGCCGCATGGCCCCCGGTTGATCGCTGTATCGCAAGCGCCGTTTGTACGGAAAGATCCCTGCGCGCAGTGTCAGTGAGCTGAAGATGCCGCACGCTCGCCGTCTGCGTGAGAATCTGCTCCATCGCCTCGTTGCCGATACGGTCAAAGAGCAGACCGCACAATTTCTCATCGGTCACTTCATGCAGATAATTGACAATAAAGGCACGCAGATCTCCCTCCGTACCTTCGAGACGCAGCCCTTCCGCCTTATACTGAACGATTTTGAGATCGTATGCAGCAAATCGCTCGCGCACCGCGGTCAGGTAATTCTTGACGGTAGACAGTCCAATGTACATCTCATCAGCAAGGCTCATCTGTGTGATCGAGGCGTTCGTTAGACAGCATTCTAAAAAGCGGCTGACGATATAGTTCTGCCGCTCTTTCGGATGTAAAACGCCGACGGCAGCATTATTGCCGTCTACGAGCCGCAGGAGATCTTCCCCGTACTCCGCACCTTGCAGCTTATAGCCGCGGTTGGGTATTGCAAGAAGTGTACAGCAGCTCTTTGCAAGACATTCCTGCAAATATTTGATATCGGCACGGACGGTACGGGAAGAGACATCCAGCCTGTGCGCAAGATCTGCTCCTGTCATCCCATCCCGATGATGTAAGAGTATTTCTAAAATCTTCGTGCATCGCTCCTGCTTCCGCATCTCATTTCACCCCTAATTTATTCAGTCAGCGGGATATTTTCATGTTTTTGCAAAAAAGCTGAGAACGCTCTCAAATGCTCGTTCTCAGCTTTTCTAAATCTATATCTTTTCTCTAAGACGCGGTACTTTATCGTTATCGAAGGGATATCAGCGCTGACGCATCCACGCCGGAATATCAATGATATCGGTTCCGGCAGATCCCGTATTCGGCTCGACGACATTCATGCGTCCGCTGCCGCGGTTCGTATTCGGATGCGGTGGGACAACGGCGGATGCGGGGCGCGCTTGCGCCTGCGGCGGGGCTGCAGCAGGTGTCGATGCGGGGGCAGCCTGCTTCGCGGTATTTGCTCCCGGCAGGGGAATCGCCCAATCGTCGGTAAAGCCCGTTCCGGTGTCTGAAAGTCCCTGTTCAGTCATGCCGAAGCCCGTGGCAACGACGGTGACGCGCACGGTATCCTCAAGTGCATCATCCACACCAATACCCCAGATGATATTCGCACGACGCCCGTTCGCAGAGTTGACAATCATGCTGTTGAGCCACTCGGATGCCTCGTTGACTTCAAACATGCTGAGGTTGCGCGATCCGGTAAAGTTCAGAATGACGGAGGTTGCACCCTCGATACTCGTTTCGAGCAGCGGGGACTCGATCGCGGCCTTTGCCGCCGCAACGGACGCTCCCTCACCGCGCGCCTCACCGATGCCCATGATGGCGCTGCCGCCGTTTGCCATGGTCGTATTGACGTCGGCAAAGTCGAGGTTCACGATGCCCTGATTTGTGATAAGATCGGTAATGCCCTTGACGCCCTGCCAAAGGACATTGTCAACCTTGCTGAATGCCTCGGTGACGGGCGTGTTCTTGTCGATGATCTTCATGAGCCGATCATTCGGAATCGTGATGATGGTATCGACGTGAGCCTGCAAATTCTCAATGCCGGAATCCGCATTGCGTGCGCGCGTCATTCCCTCGTAAGAGAAGGGGCGCGTGACAACAGCAACCGTGAGCGCGCCGAGTTCACGCGCGCACTCCGCCACGACAGGCGCGGCGCCCGTTCCCGTACCGCCGCCCATACCTGCCGTGATAAATACCATATCCGCACCGCGCAGCGACTCGATGATCGCCTCGCGGCTCTCCGTTGCAGCTGCCTCTCCGATCTCAGGACGTGCACCTGCGCCGAGTCCGCGCGTGCGCTTTTCCCCGATCTGAATACGCGTCGACGCCTTGGACTGGAGCAGTGCCTGTGCGTCCGTATTGATCGCGACAAACTCCACGCCCTGCAGCCCGGAGTCGATCATGTTATTGACGGCATTGCCGCCGCCGCCGCCGACACCGACAACGATGATCTTTGCGAGTTCCTCAAAGTTATCGTCCATTTCGAACACAGCTTCAGCCTCCATATCGTAGTCATATCGTTTTCATCTATCAATAAGTAATGATTTTCCTTGCCTATTTTACCATGAATCAAGTCATATTTCCATAGGACAGAAAAATTTTTACGGTATATATCCATACCATCATAGTTTTTCAAATGCGCTGTGTCTCGTACACTGCTATTCCAATCTATGCTTACTGCGCCACCAGTATGATCTACTTCCGTGCCCTCGTTTTTATCAGTGTAAAAACTTCTATAGTTAATGATTATTTTATTCTGCTGGACATTCATGCTATAATACAAAAAGGAGAGGAAAATGTCGGTTTTCCTCTCCTAAAGAGCTTATTTTTGTATGTTCGCTGCCAGCGGCTTCAATTTAAGCTCTTTTTGATATTTCGCCAAAACGTTCCCCTTTACTTCTCTTCGGGCAGGAAGCATTTGACGCTGCTGTGAATCGCCTGCGCAGCACAGTCGTCAAATGCAGTACCGACCACGATGATGTTGATCCCCGTATTGCGAAATGCTTTCTGGTTAACACTATTGATGCCCCCCTCAGCCAATGTGGGAACTTTCACAGATTCGACAAGCGCCTGGATGCGTTCCTTCATAACGGATGGAATTTCTCCCGCTTTCGTTCCTTCATAACTCATACCTGTCATTAAACCGATCATATCGGCACCTGCAGATTCCATCTCTTTTGCCGTTTTGGCGACATCTTCCGGCGTATCGGCAGGCAGTCCAAAGGGGTGCAGATCCGATGAACGCCCAATATACGCATCAACGAGCAGTCCATAACGATGTGCACGTTCAATCACTTCGGACAGATCTTCCAAAGACGTTTTATGTATATGCAGCCCGTCTGTTCCCGCCAAAGAAAGCATTTGAAAGTCGGCATCGCAAAGGATGACAGGCTTTACCTCAGTAAACCCACCGGGTACGCCTACCGTAATGTAAATATCTTCTCCCACAACCGCACGAACGCCGGAAACCACAGAAGCCATTTCTGCCAAGGGAACCTCGTGCCGAATCGCTTCTGCCGCATGCATATTATTGACCCCACGAAGTCCGCGAGCAAGCGCCACCGCCGGATGATTCGGCTCTAAAAGCCTGGCTCCCGCATCTACCGCGGCCTTCGCCATACGCGCGTCGTCACCGGTAATCCCCGTAGACAGCAGTGTGGTTCCGCCATGCTGCTCAATCGCATCCCAAACTTTCTTGCGTGCAATTTTCATTTTTCTTTGCATATCCGCTGTTATCATCACTATGGTCCTCCATTAAAATCACTGATCAGACGTACGATTTCTGGAACGTGCAATTTTATTCGCCAAAACAGTGAACAAAAACGCGCTGAACATCGAAACCGCCATGCTGATCAAAAACCCGAGCCAATCCGAGGAAAGCGTCGGTGCAACGATGCTCGGCACATATGCTGTTCCGCGAACATTGAAAAAACCGACAAAAAGCCCGCCGATACAGGCCGACGCCAATGCCCCGCCCAAAACGAACTTACTGGAAAACATGAACGGATAGGCGGCTTCAACAAACGTCCCAAACACCATGTTGATAAAAAGCCCGGGTGCAGCCAATGTGCGGTCGTCCTTCACACGGGGATAGACCACATTTGCCAGCATGATGCCTGCTGACACCATCACCAGTCCCACCATATCGATCGCACCCAAAAAACTGTTTCCGGTCTTTTCCATCTCAAGCAAAATAATCGGCAAAATCGCTCCATGGTACATGCCGCCCATGATTGCCGGCCAAATGAGAAGCCCGGCAATACCGCCGCAAAGTACCGAATTGATCTCCAAAGCCGTATTGATCACATAGCGGACGGCATCCCCCAGCATAATCGCCAATGGACCAATAAAGAGATAGATCGCAAGCCCCGCCAGGAGCCCCGAAATTCCTCCGGACACAATATTGGCAGTTGTTGTAGGAAATCCCAGCTTCAGACATTTTATGAGCAGATACTGCACCAGGACGCCTGCCAAGATTCCTCCGATGATCCCGCCGATCAAGCCTCCTTTCACAGACAACACGCCCGTGATCACACCGGCAACGACAGCCACTTCTTCCAATCCTGAGACCTGTTTTGCCGCAACGGCCGCAACAATAACAGGCAGCGCTTCAATCATAAGATTGAATACGTTCTCAAAAGACTCCAGTCCGGGAATCTTGCTCAGAATCAAAGTAAGCGCCATGGCGATGAATCCCGGCAGCGAGGCCATCAAAACGCCCCGCACGCTGATTCTCGACCAAACGCTCCCCTGTGAGGCTTCTGGTAAGGAGACCGAACCTCCGATCGCAGGCTGATATTTCAAGCCCCAATGTTTCGACAAAGCGAATACGTTGGCAATAGCACGCGTCCGGTTTGTCGTCCCCGTCGTTCCGGAAACAGCCACAACATTCAGCCCCATTGCCTGGGCTTTTGCCATCGATGTGCCTCCCGTACCGGTCGCAGCTAGTTTCTTTGCAGCAGCAGCATGCAGCGCCTGTCGGTTTGCTCCTTCGGGATCGGCGCTGACTAGGATCACCCCGTCAATGCCGTCGTTTTCGATGCACGCGGCGATTCTCTCATCCTCTTTTACCGCCTCCGCATTCACCTCTTCCAAGGTGCCGCTGAATACTTTTCCGGCGCTTCCTCCATCCCATGTCCAAAGGCTGGCTTTTGTCGTAGGATGAACATGATCCATGGATGCCTCGGCGGCAATAAACTGTATTGCTCTGACTGTCATATCCGCTTTTTGTATTTGTCGGATTAGCTCTCCCAGCAGCGCATTCGGATCTTTGCCGCCCAGATTATACAAATTTCCGCCGCTGCTTCCCAGTATGACAACTTTCTTTTGCATTATGCACCCTCCTAAATAAATTTATTTATGGGGCGATTTTCTGAATGCATCTGCAATGATAACCTCCATCCCCCTTTCCTGCAATTTTTTCCGCATCGGAAAATTCGCTTCACCATCTGTAATCAGTGTGCAGACTGCAGGATAAGAGGCAACTTCGATAAACGACGTTTTGCCCATTTTACCGGAATCTGCCGCCAAAATTACTTTTTCCGACCGCTCAATAAACACTTTTTTCGTTTCGACTTCATCTATGTCAAAATCTGTAATGCTTCCATTCTGATCAATTCCCGCAGCCCCTAGAAAGAATTTATCAAAATGATATTGCCGAATGACACTTCTCGCAATAGGACCTCCTAGGCACAATTCCTTTTGTTTTAACAAACCTCCCACCAAATACACTTTTACATTTGTGTTATAGAATATGTTCGCTATCGGCAAACTCGACGTGAAAACCGTAATGTTTTCATGGGAACGCAATGCTTTCGCAATTTCCATCGTCGTGCTGCCAATGTCCAACGCGACAATATCTCCTTTTTCTACGAGATTGGCAGCTGTTATGCCAATCATTCTTTTTTGCTGTAAATTTTCACATTCACGTTCATCTAGGGAGGGCTCATGTCCTAGTTTAGATTTTGCCAGCATCGCTCCGCCGCGAAACCGAACAATCAACCCCTCTTTCTGTAATTTTCCTAAATCACGGCGAATCGTAACAGAGGAAGCATTAAATTTTTCCTCTAACTCTTCATTCTTAACTATGCTTTTTTGATATAATATGTTCATTATGGCATATATTCGTTCAATTTCGCTCATTTTTGTTCACCTCAAAAATATTATAGCATACTAGTTAGAAAATGAATAGTGTATTTTCTAAAATTTTATCAAAATAATCCTTACATAAATTCTACGGCAAATTTGCATATAAAAAGCCACCAGTCGTTCCATGACTGATGGCATGAAATACATATTCCCTTCTGTGATACAAGAATTTTTGAAGATATGTCTAGGAATGTGTTACTTTGCGCCGTCCCGATAGTCCCTGAGCAGGTAGCGGCGGATGACCGCAAGGTTTTTGAAAATACGAAAACCAAACGCGAGCAGAGCAACGTAGTAGAGGTCGATGCCGAGACGGTCGCCGATAAAGACAAGCGCCGCGGCGAGCAGTGTGTTGGAGAAAAAGCCCGTGACGAAGACGTGCTTGTCGAACCGTTCCGAGATCGCCGAGCGCAGTCCGCCGAACGCAGCGTCAAGCGCAGCGACAAGCGCGACGGAGAACAGCTTTGTATAGGCGAGCGGGATCACAATGGGGCTCATATAGCCGATGAAGAGCCCGATCAGGACGCTGACCAAAACGATGTAGATCATTTTATTCCTCCGTCCTCTCTTCTGTCTCATGTGCATAGGTCTGATGAACACTCCCGCGATAGGGAGGAATGTAAACGTCGTCGCTCACCGTGATGTCGAGCTGAATCCCCCACACACTAAGGGTCTCGACGACGCCGCCGCGCATCTTGAGCGAGTTCTCGAGGGATTTCTTGTCCCCGATGGCACGGATCTCAAAGGGTGCGGAAGAGCGCACGTTATTGACCGAGAGCGTCGGTCCCGCACACCGGATCTCCGACGTGCCGACGAGCCTCTGTCCGTTGACAGAGATTGCCTCCGCCCCCGCCGAGCGCAGCTCGTTGATGACGCGCAGGAGATCGTCGTCGTGAATGATGTAGAGGTTCGGATTCTCGCCGGACTTCACCTTCTTCGTGCTGTCATCCATGCGCACGATAACGCCCTCCCCCGTGAGCGGGAGGAGCGCGGCACGGTAGCGCAGCATCTCCTGATCCACGCTGCTCTGCGCATCGGCGACTGCCGTCTGTACCTTGCGCAGCTCTTCGCCAAGCTCGTCGCGCTCATGCTCCGTCTGGAGCAGGCGGTCGGAAAGCTCCTCGATACGCTGCTGCGATATACTCCCCTTCGTATCCTGCACCGTGCGGAACTGCACGGCAATCATAAATCCGATCAATACGCAGACGAGCGCAATCATCCACCCGCCCTGCCGGAATTGTTTCATTTATTTCCCCTCTGTGGTCTTGTCCGCAAGTTTAATGGACGGCGCGTCATAGCTGAAATCGACATACTCGATCGTATGGCGCGTCGTCTTTTGATCCTGTAAAAAATCCTGGGTGAGCCCCGCTTTGTCCCTGATTCCATCAAGCCGTCCGAGCCGGATCGGCAGCGCGCTCTTCGTGTAGGCAACGACGGCGTCCGGCACAGTGATATTGACCTCGGAGATCTGCCCCACCTCCGTCGGAGCAATCTTACCAAGGAATCCAAGTACCTGCGCTACCTGCGCATCGGTATTGTCGTCCCCGATAAAGAGGTCGCGCAGCTTGATGCCCGTGATAATGGGAATGTCCGCCCCTTTGAGCGTCCGATAACTCGCGATGACCTTTCCCTGCCGGTCAAAATCGAGATATCCATAGTCGCACGCGACGGTCGCCACGGGTACCCGCTCCACGATGTCCATCTCGATCTTGTTCGGGAGCTGCCGCCGCACCACCGCCGACTCGATGCGCAGATCGTGCAGGAGGTTGATCGTGATGGCGTCCGTTTTCAACTCGAAAAGGCGCTGACCATACTGTATGCGAGCAATCCGGCAGAGCTCTTGCTCATCGAGGTTGACGTTTCCATGCACAACAAGCTGCCGGAACGTAAAGAGCGGCGAATAGATGAGTGCCGCGAGAATCCCCCCGATAGCAAGGAGATAGAGCGCCGCCCTGATGATACGGCGTGACTTCATCGTTGATACCCTGCCATCTCTAGTATTTTCTCACAGAGATCGGGGAAGGAGAGCCCGACGGCACGCGCCGCGTCCGGCACGAGCGAGGTCTCGGTCATGCCCGGCACGGAGTTCACCTCGATAGCATAGGGGTTTTCTGTCTCGCTCAGCATGACGTCGAGACGTGCCACACCTGTGCATCCGCACGCATTGAATGCACGCACCGCAAGTTCCTGCACCTCTGCCGTACATTCCGGGGAGATCGGCGCAGGCACGAGATGCGCAGACGCACCCGGCGTGTATTTACTTTCATAGTCATACCGTCCTGAGGTCGTTGTGATTTCAATGACAGGCAAGGCTTCCGCATGTCCGGTCTCCCCCCACACGACGACGGTCAGCTCGCGCCCCGCGATGAACTCCTCGACCAGCACCTCGCCGCCGTAGGAAAATGCCTCGTCCAAGGAGCTGCGCAGATCGTCCTCCTCTGTGACGATATAGACGCCGATGCTCGAGCCCTGTTCGGGCGCTTTGACCACGACGGGCAGAGAAAACGCCGCGAGAATCTCCTCCGCGATTTTCCCTGTATCCGTTCCGGCATAGAAACTGCGGAACCGCGGTGTCGCAATCCCCTCGGCGGCAAAGATGCGTTTCGCCGAGGTCTTATCCATCGTGAGCGCCGCCGCACGCACGCCCGAACCGGTATAGGGAATGCCGAGCATATCGAGCGTGCCTTGCAGAACGCCGTCCTCGCCGTATTTCCCATGCAGCGCGTTAAAGACGAGTGCGGGACGCAGTTTTTTGATCTCCTCAGCAAAGGTCGCGGGATTCAGTTCGATCCCGACCGCAGGATAATTCTTTTCGTGCAGGGCGTGCAAAATCGCCGCGCCCGAACGGCGCGAGACCTCCGCCTCGGTCGAGGGTCCGCCCATGACGACGGCGATCAGTCCCTCGGAACTGCCCGCCGTCCCTTCTTTCAGACGCGCGACGAGCTCTTCCCCCACCTCGAGGATATTGCCCGCGCCCATCGTGATGACGAGATCGCCGGGACGCACATGCTCCGCGAGATACTGCACGAGATCGGCGCGCTCCGGCAGATAGACCGCGTCCTGCCCTGTTTGGCGCGCGACCTCCTCCATCAGCGTTTCACCGCTGATGCCCGGAATCGGCGCTTCGCCCGCCGCGTACACATCCGTCAGCAGCAGGAGATCCGCCGCGGCAAAGCAGCCGCCGAATTCCGCGCGCAGGAGCTGTGTGCGCGAGTAACGGTGCGGCTGGAACACGCAGACAAGCCGTCCCGGCTCCGTCTGCCGCGCCGCCGCAAGCGTCGCCGCGATCTCGGTCGGGTGATGCGCATAGTCGTCGACCACCCAAATGCCGCGTTCCTTTCCCTTTGTCTGGAATCGCCGCTTCGCTCCATGAAAATGCGCGAGAGCATCCGCGATGCGGTCAAAATCGAGCCCCGCAAGACGCGCGACGGCGACGCAGGCGAGCGCGTTGAGGACATTGTGCCGCCCGGGAATGTGGAGGGAGATGCGTCCGAGCGCCGTGCCGCGCTCAAAGACGGTGAAGGAAATCACGGAACCGCACGTCTCGATATCCGCAGCGCGGTAATCCGCCGCCGCATCGATGGCATAGGAGACGACCGTGCGGTCGGTCTCCGCCCCGAGACGGCGCAGAATCTCGTTCTCGTAGCAGAGCACCGCCGTACCGTCCGCGTCGATCTGAGAGATGAACGTACGGAATGCCTCGATGATTTTCTCCATCGTGCCGTAGTGATCCATGTGGTCGTCCTCCACATTGGTCACGACGGCGATATGCGGGCGGAGCTTGAGGAAGGAACCGTCGCTCTCGTCCGCCTCGGAGACGAGATAGCGGCTCGTGCCGAGCTTTGCGTTCGTCCCGAGGTCGGGGACTTCGCCGCCGACGATGACGGTCGGCGATACGCCCGCGCGGTCGAGCGTCACGCCGATCATTGAGGTTGTCGTGGTCTTGCCGTGCGATCCCGCGACGGCGATACCGTCGTACTCGTTGACGAGTGCCGCATTGATGTCCGAGCGGTGGAGCTTTGGGATGCGCAGATCCCACGCCGCGATCACCTCCGGATTGTCGTAGGGGATCGCGGTCGAGACAACGATGGCGTCCGCCCCGCGCACGTTCTCCGCACGCTGTCCGTCCGTCCGGATGTGCGCGCCGAGGCGCACGAGTTCCTCGATGATGGGCGACGTGCCCTGATCCGAGCCGGACACCTCGTAGCCAAGGAGCAGGAGAATTTTCGCGAGCGGACTCATGCCCGCCCCGCCGATGCCGACAAAATGTATCCGCCGAATACCGTGCAAATCCTTGAGCAATTCTTTCACCCTTCTTTTTTACAAATCCGCAGTGCGAGCGCTGCGATCTCATCCGCCGCGTCCGGCTTCCCGAGCCGGTGCATTGCCGCCGCCATCCCCGCACGGCGCGCATCGTCCGCGAGCAGTGCCGAAAGAGCTTCTTCCAGTGCCGCGGCGCTGATGTCGCGGTTCAAAATGACCTCTGCCGCGCCCGCCGCTTCAAGCGCGCGGGCATTCTTTTCCTGATGATTCTCCGCCGCATACGGATACGGGATGAGAATCGCGGGTACGCCGCGCGCCGCCAGCTCCGCAAGCCCCGTCGCCCCCGCGCGGAACACGGCGACGTCCGCCGCCGCCATCGCCTGCGGCATGTTGTAGAGATACGGCAGGACGCGGATGTGCGGCGCATCTTCGAGCCGCACGCCCAATTCCCTCAGACGTGCGAGCGTATCCGCGTGCTCGTCCGCGCCCGTCACATGGAGGTACTGCACCTCCCGCTGCGCCGCCGCGTGCGCGAGTACCTCGACCATCGCTCGGTTGATGGAGCGCGCGCCGCGGCTGCCGCCCGAGATGAGCACCGTCTTTTTCCCGGGATCAAAGCCGAAGGACACCGCCCCCTCCGCACGGGTCGCCGTCAGCACCTCCGGGCGAATGGGATTGCCCGTCACGACAGTCTTTTCCTGCGGGAACACACGCCGGGCATCCTCCATGCCCACAGCGATCGCCGCCGCAAAATGCGCAAGCAGACGATTCGTCACGCCCGCGCACACATTTTGCTCCTGCACGAGCGTCGGTACGCCCGCAAGGCTCGCCGCAAGCAGAATCGGTCCCGCGACATACCCGCCTGTGCCAATCGCGACGTCGGGACGAAACGCCCGGACAATGCCGCGCGCACGCACGAGCGCACGCAGCGCACGCCCCGCGCGCAGGACATTCTCAAACGAGAGCCGCCGCTCAAATCCCGCAAGATCGATCGCTGCGAAGTCGATGCCCTCGCGCGGCACGATGTCCGCCTCAAGCCCGTGCGGCGTCCCGACGTAGAGGATGCGTACGCCCGGAACTCTTTTTTCGATCGCACGGATGATCGTAAGTGCGGGATAGATATGCCCGCCCGTGCCGCCGCCCGATACGATGATGTTCATAGTCCGTTCACGATCCTCTTAAAGTCCCGTCCGCGCTCTTCATAGCCGCCGTACATGTCAAAGCTCGCGCACGCGGGCGAAAGCAGCACAGTCTGCGGCGAACGTGCAAGTGTATGCGCCAGATGCACCGCCGCTTCCATATCGTAGCCGACGCGGTGTATGTGCGCGGGTGCAATCCCCGCGTCCACCGCCGCCGCCGCGAACCGCTCCGCCGCCGCCCCGACAAGGATCAGCTCATCCGTGCGCTCCTGAACAAGCCGCATGAAGTCCGTGAGATCGGTCATCTTATCATCGCCGCCCGCAATGAGGACAATGTGACCGTCAAACGCCTCGAGCGCTTTGATTGCGGCATCCGTATTCGTCGCCTTGGAGTCGTTGTAGTATGGCACTCCGCCGATCTCGCGCACCGGCTCGATGCGGTGCTCCACGCCCCGGAAGCTCCGCAGCACGGGGCGCATCTCCTCCGGTGTCACCCCGGCGAGAAATGCCGACGCCGCCGCAGCGAGTGCGTTTTCCACATTGTGACCGCCGCGAATGCCGAGTTCCGAAACGGGAACGAGTTCATGCCGCACGCCGTCCCAAACGATCACGATCATCCCGCCGTCGACGTACGCGCCCTCCGCGAGTGCGTGCCGGCGGCTGAAGAGACAGACGCGCCCCTTCGCGCGCGCCGCCATGCCGCGCGTATGCGGATCATCGTCGTTCAGCACGAGGAAATCATCGGGTGTCTGCCACGCGAAGAGCTTTTCCTTCATCGCTTGATAGACCTCCATCGAGCCGTGCCGCACGATGTGATCGGGCGTCACGTTCAGCTCCGCCGCGATATGAACATGGAAATACTGCGTTGCCTCCATCTGGTAGCTCGAGATCTCCGCGGCGATTGCTCCCTCCGCCGGGATCCTCAGAGCCTCGTCGATGAGCGGTACGCCGATGTTGCCGCCGACGCCCACGGCGGGGAAATGCGCGCGCAGGAGCTCGCCGAGGAGCGTTGTCGTGGTTGTCTTTCCGTTCGTTCCCGTAATGGCGCAGATAGGAGCGCGGGCAACCTCCCCCGCGAGTTCCACCTCGGTTGTCACGCGGATGCCGCGCGTGCGCGCCGACCGGACGAGCGGAATGCGATCCGGAACGGCGGGCGAGAGGACGAGCAAATCGACGCCGGCGAGCTGTTCTTCCCCTTGTGCGCCAAAGACGCAGGAGATTCCCTGCGCCCTCAGCGATGCGATATGTGTACGCGTTTCCGCGTCCTTTTCAAGCTCCGGCTCGGATTTCGCATCCGAGAGCGTCACGTGCGCCCCTTCGCGCGCAAGATATTTTGCCGCGGCATAGCCGCTGATGCCCGCGCCGATGATGAGCGCAGTTTTTCCCCGATAGGACAATCCCTGTGTCCCCCTTAACTCCGTTAGTTTTTATAAGAGCGGCGCCGCAAGTCCCCACGCGAGGAGCGCCGCCGCCGCGCCGACCGCCCAAAACGTATAGACGACGCGCGTTTCGCTCCACCCGCCAAGCTCAAAATGATGATGAATCGGGCTCATACGGAAAATACGCTTGCCGCGTGTTTGAAATGATACGACCTGCAGGATCACCGACAGTGCCTCGCAGAAGAAAACGAATCCCACAACGGGCAGCAGCAGTTCCGTCCGCGAGAGAATCGCGACTGCCGCGAGTGCCCCGCCGAGCGCGAGCGATCCTGTATCTCCCATAAAGATGCGCGCCGGATGATGATTATACCACAAAAAGCCGATACATGCACCAATTATTGCAGTTGAAACCACCGTAAGTCCGCCGTCTGTGCCATAGGTCAGCGCCGCGTAAAACAAGGCCGCGACGGCGACCGTCCCCGCCGCGAGTCCGTCGAGCCCGTCCGTCAGATTAACGGCATTGGACGTACCGACGAGCACAAACACAATAAGGACGTAATAGAGCGCTCCGATGTCCACAAACGTCCCGACCACCGGAATCCACAGGCTCGTATCGTGCCCGAGCACGGTGCGCGCGATCGCGATGGTCACGCCCGCAATGAGAATCTGCCCGGCGAGTTTTTGATAAGCGCGCAGACCAAGGTTGCGCTTTTTGACGACCTTAATATAATCATCCGCAAAGCCAAGCGCGAAATGCCCGAGGAAGATGAACAACGCGAGCAGCGTCGTCGCCGTCAGCGGCGCAAAGAGAAGCGCCGCAAGCGTCACGCCGAGGACGATCATCACGCCGCCCATGGTCGGCGTCCCGCTCTTTTTTTGATGACTCGCGGGGCCTTCCTCGCGGATGCTCTGCCCGTATTTCAGCCGGTGCAGAAACGGCAGAAAGAAGAAGCCGCTGAGAATCACAAAAAAGAACGCTGTGAGCGCGGCCAGCAGGAGCGCCATCGCCGGCGGGAGGAAGTCAAAAATCTGCGCCATCAGTGTTTCGCTCCTTCCCCCGCGGCGAGCTCCATGATATGCTCCATCCGCATCCCGCGCGATCCCTTAAAGAGCACGGTATCGCCGTCCGCGAGCATCCCCCGCAGCAGATTCGCCGCCTCCTCATGCGTCGCGGCATGACGGCAAAGGCAGCCTGCCGCCGCGGCGGCTTCGTAAATGCGCCGTGCCTCGTCCCCATAGGTAATAACGACGGCAAAGCCC
Organism: Selenomonas sp. FOBRC9; assembly: GCF_000287655.1. NCBI lineage: Bacteria > Bacillati > Bacillota > Negativicutes > Selenomonadales > Selenomonadaceae > Selenomonas > Selenomonas sp. FOBRC9. The sequence continues at coordinate 18,062 of NZ_ALJR01000028.1, read as the reverse complement.
TCTGCCGCCGCCGTGCGCCCAACGCTCCGATGCCCCTCTGCGGATGCAGCGCCGAGTTCGAGCATATCGCCGAGCACGGCGATCCTGCGCCCCGGATAGAGCCGCGCCGTTGTCTCCAGCGCAGCGCGCATCGAGGCAGGGCTTGCATTGTAGGCGTCGTTAATGAACGTCCACGCGCCGACGTGATGCACCTCATAGCGCATCTTCGGCGGCGCGAGACGGGAAAGTCCCGCCTGCATCTCCTGCGGGGAAAGACCGAGAGAAAAGCCCGCTGCAAGCGCCGCGAGTGCATTGTAGACATTGTGCCGTCCAAGGAGCGGCACGGCATAGTCATGCCGCTCACCGCCGTACGTCACCATGAACCGTGTCTCATTACACGCGGAACGGAGCGCCTGTGCGCGGATATCCGCTTTCGCACGGATGCCGTACGTCAGAATGCGCACACCGTCCGCTGCCTGTGCGCGCATCGCCGCAACGCGCGCATCGTCCGCATTCAGGATCACCGTGCCGCCGGGTGCGATCGCCTCCACGAGCTCCGATTTTGCCCGTGCGATATTCTCGATCGACCCGAGGAGCTCCATATGCGTCTCGCCGACGTTCGTCACGATGCCGACCGTCGGCGCGGCAATGGCAGCGAGCGCCGCGATCTGACCGCGCCCGCGCATTCCCATCTCGACGACGGCGGCGGTATCCTCCCCCGTCATGCCGAGGAGCGTCAGCGGCAGCCCGATTTCGTTGTTATAATTCGCCGCCGTACGGCACACCGCACCGCGCCCGGAGAGCGCCGCCGCCGTCAGCTCCTTCGTCGTCGTCTTGCCGTTCGACCCCGTGACGGCAACAACGGGGATATCGAACTTCATGCGCCACGCATGGGCGATCTGCTGATATGCGGCGAGCGTATCGGGCACGCCGATCACCGCCCCCGACATGCGGTCGAGTTCCTTGCGATGCGCGTCCGAAACGGGCTCCGGGAGCATCACGGCAACAGCCCCCGCGCGGAGTGCGCCGGCGGCAAAATCCGCGCCGTCGAACTTCTCCCCGCGCAGCGCGACAAAGAGATCGCCCGCCTGCACCTTGCGTGTGTCCGTCGTGATGCCGGCAAACGCGTCGTTTCCTCTCATTTTCCCAAGCAGAAGCCGACCGCCCGTCGCCGCGCGGATCTCATCCCATGTCATGAAAGCCACTAGCGTACACTCCTTATCGCTTCCGCCGCAGTCTCGCGGTCGTCAAAATGAATCGTCCCCTCTTTGAGAATCTGATAGGTCTCGTGTCCCTTGCCGAGGATCACGACGCTGTCGCCCGGGCGCGCCGCGCGTACCGCGTCAAAGATGGCGGTGCGCCGATCGACGAGTTTTTCATACGGTTTCCCGCCGAGCACGGGCAGCGCGCCCGACTCCACCTCGTCAAGGATCGCCGCAGGATCTTCCGTGCGCGGATTATCGGACGTGATGTAGACGAGATCCGCCATCTCCGCGCCGATCCGTCCCATGATGGGGCGCTTTGTCCGGTCGCGGTCGCCGCCGCAGCCAAAGACGACGATGATGCGCCCCCGCGTCACGGCGCGCGCCGTCCGCAGGACGTTCTCCATCCCGTCCGGTGTGTGCGCATAGTCCACGATGACGGAGAAATCCTGCCCCGCGCGCACGAGCTCGAACCGCCCCGGTACGCCCGTAAATCCCTCGAGCGCCGCGCGTATCACATCGTATCCGATGCCCTCCGCACGTGCCGCCCCCGCTGCCGCGAGCACGTTGTAGACGTTGAATTCGCCCGTGATATGGAGCGTGAGCGCACATTCCTCATCTCCGTGCACGAGCCGCATCGTCATACCGTCCTGCGCGAGCCGAACATCCCGCGCCGTCAGCGCCGCCTGCTGCGTCACGCCGTAGGAGAGCACGGGACAGGTCGTATGCGCGCGCATGACTGCCCCCGCCGCATCGTCCGCGTTGATGACGGCGGTCTTGCCCGCCTTTACACCGGGTGCGGAAACAAGCTCAAAAAGCCGCGCCTTTGCGCGCGCATAGTTTTCCATCGTTTTATGATAGTCGAGATGATCCTGCGTCAGGTTCGTAAAGACGGCGGTATCGAACTCGATGCCCGCCACACGCCCCTGATCGAGCGCATGGGAGGAAACCTCCATCACGACCGTATCCATGCCGCGCGCCCGCATCTCCGCGAGCATCTGCTGCATGACGACCACGTCGGGCGTCGTGTTCGCAGTGGGGAACACCTCGTCCTCCATCATCACCTGGATCGTCCCAACGAGCCCCACGCGCCGCCCCGCAGCGCGCAGAATCGCACGCACGAGACAGCTCGTCGTCGTCTTCCCGTTCGTTCCCGTGATGCCGACAACGCGCATCGACCGCGCCGGATAGTCGTAGAAATACGGCACGATCATATCAAGCGCCGCGTTCAGATCCGGCACATGGAGCACAGAGATGCCCGCGGGAACATCGACGTTTTCCCGCTGCGTCAAAACAGCGCGAGCTCCCGCCCGCGCCGTATTTGGTATGAAGGTATGCGCATCCACATGCGCGCCGCTGATGCATACAAAGAGCGCGCCCGGTTCTATTCTGCGCGAGTCACGCTCCACCGACAAAATCTCAACTGCAGGGTCGCCCGTGATCCGCGCGCCCGGAACGAGCGCAGCGAGTTCACTGAGTCGCTTCATCATCAATCATTCCCCTTCATGCGAAAAATACATTTTTTGCGGAATCTGCATGTTCAGCTCCTGCACTGCGATCGCCTCGATGCGTGCGGGGGATTTGAGCTGTGCAATCTCGATTTTCAGCCGCTCGTTCTCCTGCTCGAGCTGCTCCGCCTTTTGCTGCGTCTCAAGGAGCGTGTAACCGTTCTTCGCCCCGATGCCGCCGAGCAGTGTCACGACCATCGCCCCGAGTGCAATGAGAAAGAAGATGGCGCGCAGACAATTCCGCAGATTCGTATTCAGTTTACGGCGCAGAAGCGGTTCGCGCGGCACCTCAATCCGAGGTTCGGGCACCGGCTCTGCCGGTATGTCGTATACATAGGGATCGTATTTGTGTGCCGGCATCTGCGTCACCTTCTTTCCGGTCAAACTTTAATTCAAAAATAATTGCTATAACTTTTCCGCGACGCGCAGCTTTGCACTCTTCGCCCGCGCATTCACCGCGCACTCCGCGAGGCTTGCCGTCTGCGCCTTGCCGATGAGCCGCAGTTCCGGCGTATGTCCGCAGATACAGACAGGCGTATGCGGAGGGCAGATACAACCGCGTGCGAGCTGCTGCATCGTGCGCTTGACAATGCGATCCTCGAGCGAGTGGAACGTGATCACCGCGAGCCGCCCGCCCGGTTTCAGCGCGTGCACAGCAGCCGTCACCGCATCCGATAGAATCGTCAGTTCCTCGTTGACCTCGATGCGGATCGCCTGAAAGACGCGCTTGGCGGGATGCCCGCCCTTTGCGCGCACCTTCTTCGGCACGGCACGGTCGATGATCTCGACAAGTTCGCCTGTCGTCTCGATGGGACGTTCTTTGCGCGCTGCCTCAATGAACGCGGCGATGCGCTTTGCCCAGCGCTCCTCACCGTAGGTGTAAAAGATCTCCGTGAGACGCGCCGCGCTGTACTCGTTGACAACCGTGTGTGCCGAGCGCACCGCCCGCCGATCCATGCGCATGTCGAGCGGCGCATCCTGCATGTAGGAGAAGCCGCGCGCCGCCGTATCGATCTGCGGCGAGGAGACGCCGAGATCGAAGAGAATGCCGTCGACTGCCGAAACGCCCTCCGCCGTGAGGATCGCCGTCAGATTGCGAAAATTATCGTGCACGAGCGACACCCGGCACGCAGCGGATGCGAGCCGCACCTGCGCCGCCGCGATCGCCGTTTCGTCCTGATCGATACCGATGAGGCGCCCTGCGGGCGAGAGCTGTGCCGCGATGCGCCCCGCATGTCCCGCACCGCCGAGCGTGCAGTCCACATAGGTGCCTTCCGGCACGACGGCGAGCGCCGCGACCGTCTCGGCGGGGAGAACGCTCACATGATGAAACTCCACGATGCCGTTCCCCTAAATCGAAATGCCGTAGCTCGAGAGCTGCTTTGAGATCTCCGTGATGTTCGGATCCACCTCGCCCGCGTAGCTGAGCCACTTCTCCTTGTCCCACACCTCGATGCGCGCATCGGCACCCGTGAGGATCACGTCCTGCTTCAGTCCGATGTTCGCATAGGTGCGCAGATTCGCGGGAACGAGGAACCGCCCCTGCTTATCGCATTCAAGCGTGCGTGCGCCGGCAATAAAGAAGCGCGCGAATGCACGTGCGTTCGGATCGGCGATCGACAACGTGCGCAGCTTTGCCGCGAACTCGTCCCACGCCGCCTGCGGAAACAGGAAGAGACTGCCGTCGAGTCCCTTTGTGATGATGAATGAAACCCCGAGTTCCTGCCGAAAGTCGGCAGGCAGAATGACGCGGCCCTTCGCATCAATGCTGTGGGCGTATTCCCCCATGAACATCCGAGCCGCACCACCTTTCAGAATTCTTTTACCACATTATGGCACTTTCCACCACAATTCACCACTTTCCTTACAGTTATAGCAAAAATAAAGGAGTTTTTCAAGAAAACAGATATTCTTTTTTCGCGTATACAATTTATAAAAAATCATCAAAAAGCGCATGATAAAAGGCGCGGAGCGCAATTTAACGTCCCGCGCCTTTGCATAAAAAAACCGCCGCATTTTTGTTCCAACGCGACGGCTGCGAAAATATCGTTATTTAGATTTGATCATGTGCAATCATATACTCTGCGATTTGGAGCGCATTCAGCGCCGCCCCCTTGCGGATCTGATCACCGCAGATCCAGAAATTCAGCGCGTTGTCCGCAGACTCGTCGACGCGCAGCCGCCCGACCTCAACATCGTTCCTGCCGGAGGTGTAAAGCGGCATGGGGTACTCCTGCGCGCTCGGATCATCATGCAGGACAACGCCCGGGAATGCCGCAAGCGCACTGCGCGCCGCATCGATTGAGATGGGCTCTTTGAATTCAACATTGACGGATTCGGCATGACTGCGATAGACCGGGACACGCACCGTTGTTGCCGTGATGCGCAGCGTATCATCCTCCATGATCTTCTTCGTCTCGTCGATCATCTTCATCTCTTCTTTGGTATAGAGATTATCCTTAAAAACATCGATCTGCGGGATGAGATTAAATGCGATTGGATAGTGCTTTGGCAGCTTGCCGACGGGCAGGATATTTGCAACGGCTTCCTTCCCCTCAGCGAGCGCGGCGACCTGTTCCTCGAGCTCCGCCATCCCCTCTTTGCCCGCGCCCGAGACTGCCTGATAGGTGGAAACGACGATGCGGCGGATCTTGGCGAGGTCGTAAAGAGGCTTCAGCCCCATTACCATAATGATGGTCGAGCAGTTCGGATTTGCGATGATGCCCTTGTGGCGTGCGATTGCCTGCGGGTTGACCTCGGGCACGACAAGCGGCACCTCCGGATCCATCCGGAATGTGCTCGAGTTGTCGATGACGACTGCGCCCGCCTTTACCGCATGCGGTGCGAACTCTGCGCTCGCCGCCCCGCCTGCAAAGAGGGCGATGTCAATCCCTGCAAAGGACTCTGCCGCTGCCTCCTGTACTGTATACTCCTCGCCCATGAACGCGATTTTCTTGCCCGCCGAGCGGCTGGATGCGAGGAGACGCAGCTCCGAAAATGGAAATTTGCGCTCTTCGATGAGATTCAGAAACTCCTGACCGACGGCGCCTGTTGCGCCGAGAATTGCCACGCGATATTTCTTCATGACCATATCCCCTTACAGCAATTTATCAAGTCCAACGGTAAGCGACTTGAGTCCGCGCACCTTCTTTGCCGCGAGCACAACCCCCGGCATGAACGATTCGCGATTCAGAGAATCGTGGCGGATCGAAAGTGTCTGCCCGAGACCGCCAAAGATGACCTCTTGATGCGCCACATAGCCCGGCAGGCGAACACTGTGAATCCGCATCCCCTCGTACGCCGCACCGCGAGCTCCCGCAATCTTCTCTTCCTCATCCGGATGCCCCTGCACATGGGGGGCGCGCACCTCGGCGATCATGGCAGCCGTCTGCACCGCCGTCCCCGACGGCGCGTCGAGTTTGTTGTCATGGTGGAGCTCTATGATCTCCACATCGGGCATATATTTTGCCGCCATACGGCTCATCAGCATCATCAGAACGGCGCCGATCGCAAAATTCGGTGCGATAAACGCAGGCGTATCATTCGCCTCTGCCGCCGCCTTAATCTCCGCCTTTTGGGCATCTGACAGCCCCGTTGTTCCGACCACAGGCGAGACCTTATGCGAGAGCGCTGTGAGGACGTTCCCATAGACGACGTCCGGACGTGTAAAGTCGATCATGACTTCAGGTTTCAGACGCTTCAGCGCCGCCGCCAGATTGGTCTCCACGAGCACGCCGTTTTTCCCCGTGCCCGCCAGTTCTCCTGTATCCGCGCCGCCGCTGATGTCAACCGCACCGACGAGCTCAAGATCGGTGTCATCAATAACCGCTCTCAGTACTGCGCGTCCCATGCGGCCGCATGCGCCGCTGACCAAAACTTTTGTCAAGGAAATTCCTCCTCAGTTCTCAATGTTTGCAGCATTTATTATACAAGCGCCGCCCCCGCGCGTCAAGGAAAAGGAGCTTGGATACATGCCCGCTTGCCTGAAAATCGGGGGGATCCCCCCCTTCCATAATATTATAAAATAAATTCGACAAGCGACGGGTTCTGTGCTAAATTATTTGGTTGGAAACATATATGATACTCGTCCTATTCTTCATCGGAAACGGAGGATTCCTCATGTCACAAAAAGCCATCGATACGACGGAGCGCCCGCCGCTCCTCCAAACGATTCCGCTGTCCCTGCAGCATCTCTTCGCGATGTTCGGCTCGACGGTGCTCGTCCCGATTCTCTTTCACGTCAACCCCGCGACGGTGCTGCTCTTCAACGGCATCGGCACGCTCTTCTATCTGATTCTCTGCAAAGGGAAAATCCCCGCATACCTCGGTTCAAGCTTTGCATTCCTCTCGCCGGTCTTTCTCGTGCTCTCGGAGTACAGCTACGAGGCTGCGCTCGGCGGATTCATCGTCGTCGGCGCCGTGTTCTGTCTCGTGAGTCTCCTCGTTCATACTGCGGGGACGAGCTGGATCGACGTCATCTTCCCGCCCGCATCGATGGGCGCGATCGTCGCGGTCATCGGACTCGAGCTGATGCCGACGGCGGCGGGCATGGCGGGACTCACGGGAGACAAGACCAATCCCACGGTCATCTTTGTCTCCATCGCAACGCTTGCGATTACCATCTTTGCATCCATCGCGTTCCGCGGCTTTCTCTCCATCATCCCCATCCTGATCGGCGTCGTGCTTGGCTATGTCATCGCCTTCGCCGCGGGGATCGTCGATCTTTCGAATGTGGAAAGCGCGCCGTGGTTCGCCATCCCGACGCTCTACACACCGGAATTTGATCTGCGCGCCATCCTCATCATCCTGCCCGCCTCCATCGTCGTCGTCGTGGAGCACATCGGTCACCTCATCGTCACGGGCAATATCGTCGGGCGCAATCTCACAAAAGACCCCGGGCTTGACCGTTCGCTCCTCGGCAACGGCATCTCGACCGTGTTCTCCGGGTTCTTCGGCTCGACGCCGAACACAACGTACGGGGAGAACATCGGCGTCCTCGCCATCACGAAAGTCTACTCCACATGGGTCATCGGCGGCGCCGCTGTCTTTGCCATCCTGCTCTCGTGTCTCGGCAAACTCGCCGCGCTCATCCAGAGCATCCCGACGCCCGTCATGGGCGGCGTCTCGATGCTGCTCTTCGGCGTCATTGCCGCCTCGGGCATCCGCATCCTCGTCGAGGCAAAGGTGGACTACAACAATCCGATGAACCTCCTCCTCACCTCCATCGTCATGGGCGTCGGCGTCTCAACGGCAAGCCTGACAATCGGCACCGTCATCCTGCGCGGCATGTCGCTCGCAACGGTCATCGCCATCATCCTCTCCGTCTCCTTCCGCATCATCTTCGCACTGCGCCGATCGCGGCAAATCTCAGGCGAATGACAGAGATTCACATCTCCCTGCCGCCCGGTGAAGAGATGCCTGCAAAAGCATATCTCACGAAAAAATGCGGCGTCTCCGGCGGTCTCTGGAAGCGCATCAAGCACAGCGGCACATTCTCGCACAACGGCGTCCCCGCCATCGCGGCGCGCACCGCCGTCCGGGACGGGGATGTGCTTTCCTATGCGCTTCCTATCATCTCTACAGTCACCCCCGAAGAGCTCCCGCTTACGATCGCGTATGAGGACGATGATCTGCTCATCCTCGATAAGCCCGCCGGAATGCTCGTTCATCCGACGACGCAGGAAACACGCGGCACGATCGCGAACGCCGTGCACGGACTCTATGCGTCGCGCGGCGACACGCTTGATTTTCACCCGTGTCACCGGCTCGACCGCAACACGACGGGACTGCTCCTCATCGCAAAACGTCCCGAAGTGCAGTATTACTTTACGAAGCATCGGGACGCCGTGCGGCGCGCATACCTCGCGCTCATCGAGGGGCGATTAACGCCTGCGTCAGGCATCATCGACGCGCCCATTGCGCGTGCCCTGCCGAGCATCATCCTGCGCCGCGTCGCCCCCGCCGGGAAGCCCGCGCGGACACATTACACGACGGAGCGAACGACGGGGAGATACAGTCTCCTGCGGCTGACCCTTGAGACCGGGCGCACGCATCAGATTCGCGTGCATCTCGCGCATCTCGGACACCCCCTGCTCGGCGACGACCTCTACGGCGGCAACACGGACGAGATCGCGCGTCACGCTCTCCACGCCGCACGGCTCTCCCTGCGCCTGCCGCGCACGGGGGAGTTGCTCACCGTCGCATCTCCCCTGCCGAAGGATATGGCACGGATCGCAGAGACACTGTCTCCCGTTTCATCATCTAAATGACACTGCATACTCAAATTGGGGCAGGACATGATTCTTTTTACGTCCTGCCCCAATTTTATGTATGTCGGCTTGCTCCTCTCCCATATTTTTCTATTGTAAAAAATATTTTTCATAAGTATGAATTTCTTATTTACAAATCAAAAAAATATCGCTATAATCTGAAAAAAGAAAGGACGGTGCAGCCCATGCAGCACAAAAAAAGTTTTGTTTATGTACTTCTCGCATGTTGTTTTCTCCTCGCGTCCCTTGTGAGCGGATGCGGCGGAACTTCTGCGGATAAAAGCGCCGGAGATAAGCCGGCGGATGCGAAGAAAACGGTCACGGTCACGACCTCGTTCCTTGAGGATATGACGAAGCAGCTCGCAGGCGACTATGTGAACATCGAGCTCATCATCCCTGCGGGTGAGGATCCGCATCTCTATGTGGCCCAGCCTGCCGACCTCGAGAAGATCAAGAAAGCGGATCTTCTCCTCTATCACGGTCTGCACTTCGAGGGCAAGATGGCGGAAGTGCTCGAAAAGAAGGGCGCCGCCGTGACAAAGAATTTCACGGACAGCGAAATCAACTACATGGAGGAGGACGGCAAGCGCATTGTCGACCCCCATTTCTGGTTCGACGTCGCACTCTATAAAAAGGCGACGGAAGAAGCCGCCGCACAGCTTGAAAAGCTCCTCCCCGATCATAAGGCGGACATCGAGGCAAATCTCAAGAAGTATCTTGGTCAGCTCGATGCGCTCGACAATGAGATCAAGGAAAAAATCGCGACCATCCCGGAGGGACAGCGCAATCTCGTCACGCCGCATGACGCGTTCAATTATTTCTCGCATCGTTACCACATGAACGTCGTTGCCCCGCAGGGCGTCAGCACCGATTCCGAGGTTGCGAACGCGGACGTTGAAAAGACGGCGAACTTCATCGTCGAGCACAAGGTCAAGGCGGTGTTCGCAGAGAGCACGACGAATCCGGAGCGCATGAAGAAACTGCAGGAGGTCTGCAAAACGAAGGGTTTTGACGTTGAGATCGTGGGCGGCGAAGGCAACGAACTTTTCTCCGATTCACTCGCACCCGCCGGACAGAAGGGCGACACTTACATCGATATGTATAAGAGCAATGTCGATCTGATCGTCAGCCATCTGAAGTAAGAATTTTTGCCGGAGGCGGGAAAGATCCCGCCTCTTTTTGTTCAAGGAGGAACGCGATGGATAAAAATAAAAGTGTCGTCCATGTGGAAGATCTTACGATGGCGTATCGTGAGACGCCCGTACTTTGGGACATCGATCTTGATATTCCGGGAGAGGTACGCTGTGCAATCGTGGGGCCCAACGGCGCAGGCAAGTCCACGCTGCTCAACGGCATTCTAGGGCTCCTCGCTCCGGTTTCAGGCGAGGTGCGTCTATGGGGGCACCCACTTGATGAGGTACGCAAGCGTATCGCCTATGTTCCCCAACGAGGCTCGGTACACTGGGACTTCCCGACAACGGTCTTTGACGTCGTGCTGATGGGACGTTACGCGCATATCGGTCTGATACGGCGCCCCGGAAAACTGGACAAAGAGCTTGCCTTCGATGCCCTTGAAAAGATGAAGATGGCTGATTATTCCGACCGCCAGATCTCGGAGCTCTCCGGCGGTCAAAAACAGCGCGTCTTTATCGCGCGCGCCCTCGCGCAGGATGCAGATCTCTACATCATGGACGAGCCGCTTGCGGGCGTCGACGAGACGACGGAACGCATCATCATGGACAAATTTTTGGATCTGCAGCGCGCGCACAAAACCGTCGTCGCGGTACATCACGACCTCGGCACGCTCGACAGCTATTTTGACTTCCTCATCGTCCTCAACCGCACAGTCAAGGCATGTGACTATATGGCGCATCTCGATAAGGATGACGCCCTCGCCCGCGCCTATCGGATGAAGGAGTAAACGATGGACATTCTATTCAATTACACCTTTCAAATCATCGCACTCGGCAGCGTTGTTCTCGCTGTTACCGCCGGTTCCGTTGGCGCGTTCAGTGTCTACAAGGGTCAAAGTCTCATCGGCGATGCCATCGGACACTCAACATTTCCCGGCATCATTCTCGCCTATATGGTCTTTGCCACACGCAGTCCCGTCGTCCTCCTCTGCGGAGCGATCGCAGCGGGTGCGGCGAGCTATGCGCTGATCCAGCTCGCGCATGAGGACAAGCGTCTCGGTCTTGATGCGAACCTTGCGATCTTTCTCTCCGGTTTTTTTGGTCTCGGCATGGCGCTCAAGAGCTTTATTCAGGGCAATCCGGACTATGCGGGCGCATCACAGGCAGGGCTCGGCACCTATATCTTTGGACAGGCGGCATACATGCTCGAGGTCGATGTCATGCTCATTACCGGCGTATCGCTCCTCTGCCTCCTCATCCTCCTCGCATTCTATAAGGAATTAAAGCTCTTTGTCTTTGATGCGGAATATGCGCGTGTCGCAGGACTTCCCTGCCGCCTGCTGAACGTCCTCCTGCTCGTCATGACAATCTCGGTCATCGGCATCGGCATCAAGGCGGTCGGTGCGATTCTCATCAGCTCTTTCCTCATCATTCCTTGTGTCGCCGCAAATCAATGGTCCAACAACTTCTTACATGTCCTCCTCATCAGCAGCGGTATCGGCGCAGCCTCCGCCTTTATCGGAACCTATATCAGTACGGCACAGCAGGGAATGTCCACGGGGCCATGCATTATTCTCGCCGCCTGTCTCATCGCATTTTTCTCCATACTACTCGGTCCCAAAGGCATTCTTGGCAGTCTGCTCCGGCGGAGGGAACATCATGGATGACGCATTGCTCGTACTGCTCCTCACCGCCGCCGCATGTTCCGCGCTCGGCGTGTTCCTCATCCTGCGCCGCCTGTCGATGATGTCGGACGCAATCAGTCACACGGTTCTCCTCGGCATCGTGCTCGCGTTCTTTGCAACCTATGACCTCGGTTCCCCGTGGCTCTTATTCGGCGCCGCCATTATGGGCGTTGTGACGGTCTCGCTCGTGGAGATGCTCGGCAAGACGCATCTCATCAAATACGACGATGCCATCGGCGTCGTCTTCCCGCTCCTCTTCGCCATTGCCGTCATTCTCATCAGCAAGTTTGCGGGCAATGCCCACCTCGACACCGACATGGTGCTCATGGGCGAAGTCATTTACTCGGGGCTGAACACCGCACAGATCGGCGGCATGGAGGTTCCAAAAGCTGCGTTCAAAATGGGCGGGCTGCTCGTCGGCATCATCGCCTTTATTGCCGTATTCTACAAAGAAATGAAAGTCTCCACCTTTGACACGGAATATGCAAAACTCATCGGCGTCCCGACGGGCATTCTCTTTTACGCTTTCATGTCCCTTACGTCGCTCACAACGGTTGCCGCATTCGACGCGGTCGGCTCGATCCTCGTCATCTCATTTTTCATCGCGCCTGCGGCGACGGCGCTCCTTTTCACAAAAAATTTAACACAGACTTTGATTATTTCTGTGATTTTTAGTATGATAAACAGTATCATAGGCTATGAAATCGCCGTACATACGAACGCCTCTATTGCGGGTCTGTGTGCGGTTGTCAATACGCTCGTCTATATGCTCGCTCTGCTCGTCAATCCGAAGGGATTTGTCACGACATACATCCGCCGCGCACGGAATAGGAAATTGCTCCGCCAAGAACTGTTCATCCTCCATATTGGCAAGCATACGGCGGAGGATCTGCACAGCCCCGAGAACCACGCCGCCCAGATCGGAAATCACCTCAAATGGGGAGCGGCGCGTGTCCGAGCGGTCACAAACGCACTGCTTTCAAAAGGGGAGCTGGAACGTGCGGGCGACTATTACCTCCTGACCGAGCGCGGCGCGGAGACTTACCGGATGCTGTGCAGCAGATATTATATTTAGGGGAATCAACATGGGTATGGAAATACAGCCGCAGTGGGAAGAGTTCATCATTGCGATTTTTAAGATGAACCGCCGTCAAGGGAAGGCAACGAACAAGGAGCTGAGTCAATGGCTCTCTGTCTCACCCTCGCTCGTCACCGAGCTCATCAAAAAGATGCAGACGGAGGGCATTCTCGCGCCCGGCAAGAATATCATTGCGCTCACGGACGCGGGGGAAGCCGCGGCCAAGCGTATCATCTCAAAACACCGCTTGTGGGAATACTTTCTCACCGAAACGCTGAACTTCAACTGGAAGGACGTCCACGCACAGGCAAGTGCCCTCCAGAGCGTCACGAGCGACGAGCTCTTTGAAAAGCTCAACGACTTCCTCCACCGCCCCGCAGCATGTCCGCACGGCGGTGCGATCTTCGCCAACCGAGCCGAGGAACTTGCAGGGCTTGTACCGCTCTCAGAGAGCACCCCGGGCGTCACCTATACCATGCGGCGCATCCCGGACAATACGGCGCTCCTCGAATACGTCGAACACATTGGTCTCGCGCTGGGTCAAACGTTCACTGTCAAGGGCTTTGAGTCGTTCGACCATACGGCGATCATCGACCTCGCAGGCACAGAGGTGCGTGTCTCGCCAAAGGCGTGCGTCGATATCTATCTTGAAGCGACGGCATCTGAAGAACAAAAAACCATCATAGTAAAAAATGACAACGCCGTAACGAAATAATGTTTTCACGGTTCCATTACAGTTATTTTCTTATATGATAAAGACAGGACATCCGGCAGATGTGATTTTCTGACGGATGCCCTTTACTTCATTTTTTCGTTCACTCAAGCGAGATGTTTTTTAAGGCGCGATTTGATGCCGCCGGTGATCATGCAGGCAAAAGCAAAACAGGAAAACTTCTGTATGCCCCCTTTGACGAAATTTATCTCGACCTTTATTTATAAGTATTTTGGCATAGAAATGTCAGCGCGGCTAGACCACCACAGCATACGAGCCAGAACCCGGCTAAAGTCAGCATCCAATATTTCCATTCTTTATGAGATATATTTTGCGGTGCGATCTGATGTGCGCCGGTGAACATACATCCGAAAGCCCCAAAAAACACAAAGAGCAGTGTGCTAAAAACAGCCCAAAACTCCGCGTTCGGCGTTTTTACAGTGTTATGCACTACCTCAAAGGCAGGAAACCATAAAATTAATAGTAAGCAACCTAATGGCAGAAGGTAATTATGGTACTTCTTATAAACATAAAGACCGAAAAAAAGTACACATAATAATGCTAAAGAAATTACTATGAGCTGCAGCTCTGCATCTCCCCGTCTCGATACGGATCGACCAATAAATACGCCGATGACAGCGAGAAAAATACTGATATTTCTTTTCACAATTCCCTATTCTCCTCCGTTTAGATTATCGAAAGAGTTGTTCCAAAACCTCCTTAAGATCGATCTGAGTAACCCTATCAATAAAGTTTACTCTACACTATATCTATGCGGCGGTTCCAGTAGGAACAACATAGCTGCTACACCTCCGCAGCATAGCCCCCAGGTTATGACTAATCCTATGAGACAATATTTCCATTTTTTCCGAGATATAGCGTGTGGTGAGATCTGACGGCAGCCGGTGAACAGACAACCAATAGCCATACAAAAAACAAAAAATACAACACTAAAAGCCCCAAAAAACATGACATGAGAAACTTTTCCAATGTCCCCCAATTTATTGATGAAGGGTAGGCAGCCAAACAGCAAGATGCCTCCTATAAGAAAGAACCATGTATGCGTTTTTTATAGACGTAGACGCCAAAAGAAAGTACGGGCAATGCCGCTAAAATTAATACAATGACTTCCATATCCATATTTCCCTGCCTCGCCAAGGCTCGACCGGCAAGTACACCAATGACAGCCACAAGAATACTGATATTTTTCTTCATATTGCTTACCACTCTTCATTTGGTTTGCTGCAAAATATTATAAAAAGATCATTCCAGAGAACCATTGGAAGGCTTTCTATATAGGCCTTGTCCATAAAGCTAATTGCTGTTCTCCCCCATTATAATGCCTTATAAAAATGTCAGTGCAGCTAGACCACCGCACGATAAGAGCCAGAACCCGGCTAAAGTCATCATCCAGTATTTCCATTGTTTACGGGATAAATTTTGTGGTGCCATCTGGTGAACGCCGGTGATCATGCATCCAAGAGCCAAACAACCAAGGAAGGACAACCCGCTAAACACTCCCAAAAACATAAGGTTCGAGGAGTTTACACTATCCTGCAGCACATTGAGAAGTGGCACCCCGGAAAGCAACAGTACACATCCCAGGGGGAATAATAGATTATGTGTCTTCTTATAGATATAGGCAGCAAAAGCCAGTACAACCAAGGAAGACAAAGACAATACTATGACCTGCAGATCCGTATTGCCCCATCTCGCTAAGGCTCGACCGGCAATCAGCCCGCCGACAAGCAAAAGTATCCTATTTTCTTTCTTCATATTGTTGATCTCCCGCCGTTTGTTTTACCGAAAGAATCCCCACAGAATTTCCTTAAAATTATTTCTGTATGTCCCTTTGATAAAATTTTATCTCAGCCTTTATCATAAGTATTTTCTCATAGAAATGTCAGCGCAGCCAGACCACCGCACGATAAGAGCCAGAACCCGGCTAAAGTCAGCATCCAATATTTCCATTGCCTACGGGATATAATGTGCGGCGATATTTGGTGACTACCGGTAATCAGACAAGCCAATCCGAAGAAGGCAAAAAAGAGCACGCCACTAACAAATCCCCAAAGTTTAATTTGAGAGGTTCCTATGCTGTCCTGTAGGACATAGAGAAACAGCAGACCTACAACCAGCAGTATACACCCTAAAAGAAATATCCAATTATGATTTTTTTATAGATGTAGATGCCGAAAAAGATTGCGACCAATGCCGATAAAGACGATACAACGATCTCTAACTCCGTATTTCCTTGCCTTGATAATGCGCGACCGGCTAATACACCGCCAACTCCTACAAGAATGCTAATATCTTTCTTCATATTGTTTGCCACTCTTCATTTGGTAACGAAAATTGTGCTCGAAATCCTCTATACAGCTTTTCACATAAATTTGTTGTGGCGGTTATTACAATTCTCTCCCTTACACCTATATTCTCATAGAAATGTCAGAGCTGATAGACCGCCACAGTATACTAACCAAGATCCGGATAATCCTATCAGCCAGTATTTCCATTGCCTGCGGGATATAATGTGTGGCGCTATTTGATGACCGCCGGTGATCATACAGCCGAAGGCTAAACAGAAAACAAAGAGTAATATACCGGAGATCTCCCAAAATATAACGTGAGAAGACGTTGCGTTACTCTCCAGTACCCCAAGGAAAGGGAAGCAAGTAACGAGTAAAATGCACCCCAGAAGGAAGAGCCAATTACGCGTTTTCTTGTAGATGCAGATACCAAAATAAAGAATGCCTAAGGCAGATAAAGACAACACTATGGTTCCTATATCTGCCCCTCCCCATCTTGCTAAGGCTCGGGCGATAAATATACCGCCGATAACCAAAAGGGTTCTATTTGTTGCCAAAAGAAGTGCTCGCCCCTTAATCTTCTTTCTACATAAGTATCTCGGATGAATTTTATCTCATTCTCTATCTATAATCCTCATAAAAATGCCAGCACAGCTAGACCGCCGCAACATACAATCCAAACCGCAGCCAGACCTACTAGATAGTGTTTCCATTGGTTACGGGATAAATTTTGTGGTGCCATTTGGTATCCGCCGGTGATCATGCATCCAAGAGCCAAACAACCAAGGAACAATATTCCACTAGATATTCCCCAGAACATAAGATTTGAGGAGTTTATACTATCTTTCAGAACCCCAAGAAGGGGCAGGCAAGCAATCAACAGTATGCATCCTAAAGGGAATAATCGATTATGGGTTTTCTTATAGACATACCCGCCGAAAAAAAGTACACCCAAGGCAGCAAAAGATACAAATACAAGCTCTATACCCTCATCGCCCCATCTTGATAAAGCTCGACCGGCAAATACGCCAATGACAGCCACAAGAATACTGATATTTTTCTTCATATTGCTTACCACTCTTCATTTGGTTTGCTGCAAAATATTATAACGAAAGATCATTCCAGAGAACCATTGGAAGGCTTTCCATATAAACCTTGTCCATAAAGTCAATTGAGTATTTTCTCATAGAAATATCAGTGCCGCTGCGCCTCCGCAGCCTACGAGCCAAAACCCGGCTAAAGCCAACATCCAGTATTTCCATTGTTTATAAGAGATGATGTGCGGCGATATTTGGTGACTACCGGTAATCAGACAAGCCAATCCGAGGAAGGAAAAAAAGAGCAACCCACTAACAAATCCCAAAAGTTTAATTTGAGAGGTTCCTATGCTGTCCTGTAGGACATAGAGAAACAGCAGACCTACAACCAGCAGTATACATCCCAAAAGAAATATCCAATTATGATGTTTTCTATAGATGTAGATGCCGAAAAAGATTGCGACCAATGCCGATAAAGACCATACAACGATCTCTAACTCCGTATTTCCCTGTCTTGATAATGCGCGACCGGCCAATACGCCGCCAACTCCTACAAGAAGGCTAATATCTTTCTTCATATTATTTAGTTACCTTCATTTGGTTTTCCACAATAATTGTCTTTTGCAAGATCCGCAAGTTTATCAATATTCTTTCCAATAATACTTCCCAATACGATGCCTGCTCCAACGGCAAGAATTTCCGGGGCTGCTACTACAGTGAACATTGCACCGACTCCTATGCCTACCCCGGCGCTTGCCACAGCGGCAACAGTATCTATTGCGGCAGCCTTGTACTCTGTCGTCACATCATCTCCTCCCTTGTCAGTAGTACTGTATAGATTTATTTTCCCCCTTTATTATTACAAAAGATAATCCTAAATTGCAATAGCAAGTGGGACAAGTAGGGAAAAAGTTACGAGGCAGCGAATTGAGCAACATATGAATCGAAACGCTCTTTGGGTGTATCGTATCCGAGGATTTTCCTGGGGAGGTTATTCATCCAGTCCTCTACCTGTTGAATTGTGTCCGGCGTGAGGCAAGCAATATCGGTCCCCTTTGGGATAAAGCGTCGTACCATGCCGTTTTGGCGTTCATTAGTTCCGCGTTCACTTGGCGTATAAGGATGAGCGTAGTATACGGGAATATCCCCA